>NZ_CP044012.1:0-180000 GCF_016864555.1 Sinorhizobium sp. BG8
CTATCTCGATTTCTACAAGCTGATGCCGACCTTTCTCTATCCGGAGAAGCTCGGCGCCGACCTCGCCGCTGTCCTCAAGGGTGTTGTCAAGAATGCGGTCGTGATCGCCGAGAGCCACATCCGTACGCCGGAAAATGGCGAGACCGTGCTTGGCGAGGGCGCAGCCGATCTCGTGTCGATCGTGCGTGGCCAGATCGCCGATCCCCATCTGGCCACAAAGGCGGGCGAGGACCGACCCGAGGATATTCGCGGCTGCATCTCCTGCAACCAGATGTGCTGGGGCCGACGATCAAGGGATTACTGGATCAGCTGTCTTATCAACCCCTCCGTCGGCCGCGAGGCCGAATGGAACGGCGACCGCTTCCGCCGGTCCGACGATCCCAAACGCGTGCTGGTGATCGGCGGCGGCCCGGCTGGACTTGAGGCCGCCCGCGTATCGGCTGAGCGCGGGCACCGGGTGACCCTCGCCGAAGCGTCGAGCCGCCTCGGTGGAAACTTTCTCCTCGCTGGCATGCAGCCCCGGCGCGCGCAGATCCTCGATCTCATTGCGTGGTACGAGCTGCAGCTGGAGAAGCTCGGCGTGGCCGTTCGCCTCAACACCTATCTCGAAGCCGAGGAAATCGATCCCTCCGAATTCGATGTCGTGATTGCGGCAACCGGATCCTATTCGCCTGAAACCGGTTTCCAGAAAGCACTTCCGACTGTCGAAACGATGCCCGGCGTCGACAAGGGTAACGTCTTCACCGTCGAAGCCATCATGGCGCGACAGGCAAGGCCGGGCAGTCACATCCTGCTTCTCGACGAGGGCGGAGGCTGGCGCGGCTGCGGCACCGCCTGGAAACTTGCCGAAGAAGGCCACCGCGTGACGATTCTCACACCCGATCCGTTCGTCGGCAAGGAACTGCAACGAACCGCAGCGGACGTGCCCATGCGGCAAGCGCTTCGCAAACTCGACGTCGATTGGATCGTCGAGGTGAGCATTACCGAATGGCACGGCAACGGCGCGACGATCGTCGACCACAACACGGGCGAGCACCGCTTTGTCGAAGCAGACACGCTTGTCACCGCCACCACGAATTCCCCGGCCGACTGGCTGGCGCCGGGCCTGGCGGAACTCGGCCTCGCGACGCGCCTGATCGGCGATTGCGCAGCACCGCGGCAGGCACCTTACGCGTTTTACGAAGGCCGGAAGGCAGGATTGGAGATCTGAGATGACGCAGGAGGTCGAACTTGGCCAGGCGGAAGCAGAAGAGCTGGCGCTCAGAGCCTGCCGAGGTGCCGGTGCAGATGAACAGACCACGCGCGCCCTCGTCGAGGCGACGCTTTCAGCGGCGCGCTTCGGCCCGCCACACTCGGCTTTCCGCATTTCGTGGACTACCTGAACAGTTTTCGCGAGGGACGAATTAACTGTGAACCCTCGCCGACCCTGGCACGGCCGTTTCCGGCGATGCTCGTCTCAGATGCCGACGGTGGCGTCGCTCAACTTGGCTTCGACCTTGCCTTCGACGATGTCGTCGGGGCCGCCCGGAATTTCGGGATTGCGATGTTCACGCAGACGAACAGCTATACGGCCGGCGAACTGGGATACTATGTCCGCCGCCTCGCCGCGGAGGGTCTTGTCGGGCTGGCCGCCACCAATGCCAATGCCATGCTCGTCTCGAAACCCGGCGGCCCCGCCGTCTACAGTACGAACCCGATGGCCTTCGGCTTTCCTCTTGGCGAGGGCTCCCTGCCAATGGTCATCGATCAGGCCTCCAGCGCCACGGCCTTCGTCAACATCGTCGCCGCCGCGGCAAGGGGCCAATCCATCCCCAAAGGCTGGGCAGTGGACGAGAACGGCGAGGACACGGAGGATCCGGCAAAAGCTATCGGCGGCGCCCTGCTTCCCTTCGGCGGGCGAAAAGGCGGAAACGTCGCGCTGCTTGTCGAAATGCTGTCCGCGGGCCTTTCGGGTGGCCCATGGTCGCTCGATACGCCGCATTTCCAGTCCGGCAGCGCTCGTCCAGCCGTCGGCCTGACTGTGCTGGCCATTGTGCCCGGCGCCCCTGAAGAGGGACGTATCGCGCGCGCGGGCGAGCAGGTACGTCGACTGGCGGCACTCGACGTCTTCATTCCCGGCGTAAGCGGCATCGAATTTCCACCATCCCTCACAAAGAAGCTGAAGGTGCCCGCCGACGTCTACGAGGCCGTTCGCAGGCTTGCCGCAGCAGGTTCCGATCGTGCATAGGAAGGCGGCCGCGTTCCGCTGCCGAGGGCGAGATCGACTGCGCTAGGTGGCCCTGACCAGCCAATCCGCGAACAGGCGGGACTGGGCGGTCGCCTTCGCGTGAATTGTCATATGGAACGGGACGGGCGAAGGGACTGACTGAGGCACCAGGGGGACAAGCCGCCCGGCCTCCATCATGCTTTTCACCAGCCCATCCCAGCCCAGCACCGCACCCACATCGTCCTGGGCTGCCTGGAGCGCGATCATGTAGTTGTTCACGTAGAAACCGCGGCCCTCGGTGGCGCACACCCCAGCGACTGGAGCCAGTCGGTCCAGGTCGTCCAGCCGTTTTCCTCGTTGCTCATGTGGATCAGCGGGACCTTGAGCAGGTCCTCGACCCCCGAGATGCGATGTTGGGCGGCGAATGTCGGGGTTCCCAGCGCCACAATATGGTCCCGAAACAGTATGCTGTTCTCGACGCCATTTTCGTCCGGGTCTCCATAGTGGATGCTGAGATCGCACGGGCCGCTCACGCCGGGTATATCGCTGGTAATCTGGGAAACGGTAATAGCCGGATAGATCTTCCAGAAAGCAGAGATTTTTGGCGTGAGCCACAGGGAGCTCACAGCTGTGGTCGTGCGGATGGTCACATCGACGGTTTCGCGGCGATCGCGGATCTGCGTGACGGTATCCGATATCGACTCGAAGCCGCGTCGTATCGCCAGGAACAGGAAAGCCCCCTTCTCCGTCAGCTCGACGCCACGACTGCGGCGGACGAAGAGGCTGCAGCCGAGGTCTGTCTCAAGCGCCTTGATCTGGTGGCTGACGGCGGCCGGCGTCACGTTCATTTCCCTCGCAGCTTCCTTGAAGCTCGCCTTCCGGGCGGCGGCCTCGAAGCAGGCAAGAGCTGTCAGGGAGGGAAGATCATAGGGTCTTCGCATGAGGGTTCCCTGCCAAAACATGACATTAGTTTATCTAATCTCACATCAAATAAAGTGCCGTTGTCAACTGGGTTTGTCGCGATGACAATCGTCTTCGGTTAAACACGCCGAACGTGGGATTCACTCATGACAGCCTTCTCGTCTTCCATTCACGACCTCCTGGCCCGCCGCGTCCCTGGTCACGCGCTTGAACAGTCTTTCTACACCTCGCCGGCGGTCTATGATCTCGATCTGGCGCACCTCTTCTACAAAGAGTGGCTGTACGCGGTTCCTGCGTGCCAGCTTGCAAAGACGGGAAGCTACGTCACGATGCGCGTGGGCGCCTACGAGGTGATCATCGTGCGCGGCCGCGACGGCGAAATCCGCGCCTTCCACAATTCCTGCCGGCACCGGGGCTCGCTGATCTGCAAGGCGCGGCAGGGACAGGTGGCGAAACTCGTCTGTCCCTATCACCAATGGACCTACGAGCTCGACGGAAAGCTGATCTGGGCGAACGATATGGGTCCGGATTTCGACGCCTCCAAACATGGCCTTAAACCGGTCCACCTGCGCAATCTCGAGGGCCTGATCTACATCTGTCTGTCGCACGAGGCGCCGGATTTCGACGCCTTCGCCGACATGGCCCGCCCGTATCTCGCCATCCATAACCTCAACGACGCCAAGGTCGCCTACACCTCGACCATTGTGGAGAAGGCGAACTGGAAACTCGTGTGGGAGAACAATCGGGAATGCTATCACTGTAGCAGCAACCATCCCGCTCTTTGCCGGTCCTTCCCCTCGATCCCAACGTCGCCGGAGTTTCGCCGGACGGATCGGTCTCAGATGTCCTCCAGGCGCATTTCGATCGCTGCGAAGTCTCGGGTGCGCCCGCGCAGTTCCGGATTTCCGAAGACGGCCAATACCGCCTGGCGCGCATGCCCCTGCAGGAAAAAGCGCTGAGCTATACGATGGATGGCAAAGCAGCCGTAACAAGGAACCTCGGCCGCGTGCGTTTGCCAGACGCGGGCACCCTCCTGAAGTTCCACTATCCGTCGACCTGGAACCACTTCCTGCCCGATCATTCGCTGACCTTCCGCGTAACTCCCATCGGCCCGATGGAGACGGAGGTCACCACCACCTGGCTCGTGCACAAGGATGCCGTCGAGGGCGTGGACTACGATCTCAAGCGCTTGACCGAGGTGTGGATCGCCACCAATGACGAGGACCGCGAGATCGTCGAGACCAATCAGCAGGGCATTCTCTCACCCGGCTACGTTCCCGGGCCCTATTCGCCGAACCAGGAAAGCGGCGTCATCCAGTTCGTGGATTGGTATGCCACCTGGCTCGAACGCTCGCTGACCCCGCTGCGACAGGCCGCGGAGTAAGCGGGATGAGCGTCTTCAAGAACCTTTCCTTCTGGACCGACGCTGAAATGCTCGAATGCGTGACGCGCACACCGGAAGCACCCGATGTCGTGACCTTTAGCTTCCAGAGCCCTTCCGGAGCGCTGTTCAATCACGACCCCGGTCAATTCGTCACGCTGGAGCTCCCCCTCCCCGGCGGACCGCTATACCGGACCTATACGATATCCTCCTCGCCTTCGCGGCCGACGGCGCTCACGATCACCGTAAAGGCGCAACGCTCGTCTGTCGGCACGCGCTGGATGCTCGACAACCTTCACAAGGGTATGCGGATCCGAGCGACAGGCCCCGCCGGGACGTTCTCGATCGCCCATCACCCGGTCGAGAAGTACCTCTTCATCTCGGCCGGCTCCGGTATCACGCCGATGGTAGCGATGACGACGTGGCTTTACGATTCCGGCCGCGAACCGGACATCGTCTTCATCAACTGCGCGCGTCGTCCCTCGGAGATCATCCTGCGCGAACGGATGGAACTCATGGCCTCGCGCATCGTCGGTATCGACCTCAAGTGGGTCGTCGAAGAGGCCGATCCCTTCCGGCCCTGGACCGGGTATCGTGGGATGTTCAATCAGATCATGCTCGGCCTGATGGCGCAGGACTATCTCGAGCGAGAGGTATTCTGTTGCGGCCCTGAACCGTTCATGCGCGCGGTCCGCGAGGCACTAGCGGGTCTGGGCTTCGACATGAACCGCTACCATCAGGAAAGCTTCAGCGCGGAACCTGACCATGCCGAAGACGTTCCCGAGGACGTGCTTCCCGATGTGCAGAACCAGGCTGAGATCCAGTTCGCGTTCTCCGGCATCACGGCGAACTGCAACGAGACGGATACGATTCTGGCTGCTGCGAAGGCCGCAGGATTGGTGATCCCATCAGGATGCTCGATGGGTATCTGCGGCACCTGCAAGATTCGCAAGACCGAAGGCCAGGTCCATATGGTGCACAATGGAGGCATCACCGAAGAGGACATCGATGACAATTACATCCTCGCGTGCTGCTCCAAACCAATCGGCCGCGTGAGCGTGGAGGCCTGACCGCCACGAGGCAGCTATATCACGCTGTCCTCGTGCAGATAGAACATCCGATTTGCCGCTTATGTCAGCACGCCGAACAGATGCCGGAGCATGTCCGTTCCAAGGCCCTCACGACTGCGCCGGCCCTCTCGCAGCGGTCAAAACTATGCGAGCGGCATTGACACCATGCAATGGGAGACCGCCTGGGCTTCCTTTGAGCGCCGTCAAAAACCTCGTTTGACCTCTGCACGGTCGTTCCATCCGATCATTGCACTGAAGCCGTTTCGGAGGCTGAAACACTGGTCGCTCCGAAAGGGATCAAAGGCCGAGATAGGCTCGCCTGACGTCCTCATTGGACTTCAGGTCCCTGGCTGCGCCCGCCAGCGTTATGTGACCGAGCTCCATGACATAGGCTTGCGAGGAGATGTCCAATGCAAGGTTGGCGTTCTGTTCGACCAACAGGACGCCGCATTTCTCCTCCCGCGCGATCGTGGCAATCGTGTTGAGCACGTCGCGCACGATGAGGGGAGCCAATCCGATGGATGGCTCGTCAAAGAGATAGAAGCGGGGCCGTGCCATGATGCCTCTACCGATCGCGATCATCTGCTGCTGGCCGCCGCTGAAGTTGCGGACGACGCGATGCCGGTGATCCTTCAACACCGGAAAATAGCCGAAGACCTTGTCTAGGTCGTCGCGAATTCCCGCCTGATCCTTCCTGAGGTGTGCACCTACAAGCAAGTTGTCGAGCACACTCATATATGGGAACAGCCCCCTACCCTCTGGAACCTGGCATATTCCCCTGCGGACAATCTCCTCGGGGAAAGTCCGACCAACGATTCTCCGTCGAAGGATATCTGCCCGGTCTTGAGCGGCACCACCCCCGAGACAGATTTGAGAACTGTGGACTTGCCCGCGCCATTGGCACCGACGAGCGATGTTATCGTCCCTTCCTTTGCGGACAACGACACCCCGTCCACGGCCGTGATCCCCGAATACTCGACTGTCAGATTGTTGATCGTCAGCATCAGGCTGCCTCCTCGCCGAGATAGGCCTGGATCGTCGCGGGATTCCGGCTGACTTCCGCCGGGGTTCCCTCGGCAAGCAGGTCGCCGTAACAGAGGACCGTTATCCTGTCGCACGCCTGCATGATGGCCTTCATGTCGTGCTCGATCAGGAGGAGGGTCATTCCGTCGTCTCTCAAGCCGCGGATGATTTCCATCAGCCGAACCTTTTCGCCTGAATTGAGACCCGCCAACGGTTCATCGAGCATGAGAAGGCGGGGAGCAGTCGAAAAGGCGATCGCCACTCCGAGTATCTTCTGCGTGCCGCCCGGGAGGTCGCAGGCCAAAGAGGACGCGAACTCGCGCATGCCGAACCTTTCGAGAATGGCATCCGCGGACTTCCGGTGCATCTCCTCCTCGGTGCGCGCAGAGCGAAGTCCAAGGATGTTGGCCAACCAACTCGTCTCGATCCTGTTGCGCGCCGCCGTCACGAGATTCTCTCGAACGCTCAGATTCGCGTAGTTGCTCGTGTTCTGGAATGTTCGGGCAATTCCGAGACGCGCGATCTTGTGGGAAGGCATCCCCGTGATGTCCATGTCTTTGAACATGACGCGGCCCGCCGTGGGCGCAAGAAATCCGGTCGTCACGTTGAAGAAAGTAGTCTTTCCCGAGCCGTTGGGGCCGATGAGACCGTGGATGGTCCCGGGCTCGATACCGAACGATACCGAGTTCAAGGCGACGGCCTGGCCGAAACGTTTGGTGAGTTCATGCACGCGAAGCATTTACGGCTCCTTGTTCATTCTTCAGTCCGCTTTTGGGACGGTGTGACAAAAGTTGACCAATCACGCCTTCGAGACCGCGGGGCATGAACAAGACCGTTAGGATGATCGTGGTGCCCCATATCAGCGGGATCAGTTGGGCCGTGTCGCGAAGCAGTTGCTCCATCACCGTCAGGGCCACCAGGCCAACGATCGGTCCCCAATAGGTCCGGTTGCCGCCAATGATCACCGCCGCGATGATCTTGAACATGAACTGTGGCGTGTAGTCGGTGGGAGCGACAAAGCCATTGTAGCCGGCGTAGAAAGCACCCGCGATCCCTGCAGCGAACGATCCGATGCAGAAAGCCAATGTCTTCAGGCCCCATGTATTCAGACCGACGGCCATCGACAGGTTCTCATTTTCCGCCACCGCGTGGATAGCGCGGCCGGTTCGGCTGCTGTTGATGACATAGAGCAGGAGCACGATGACGATCGTCCCGAGCAGCACCAGCAAGTAATAGTTCCTGGTGTCGAAGAAGCTGATGCCGAACAGCTTTTCCGGAGGCGAAAGGAACGGGATGCCTTCGATCCCTCCGAACGGAAATTTGAACTGGATGAAACATTGCCGGATCGCTTCACCAGCCGCGAACGTGCTGAGGAAGAAGTAGAATTGCCGCGTGCGCATGACCGGGTATGCGATCAGAAGTGCGACCAACGCTGCGACAAGGCCGGACAAAGGCAATATGACCCAGAATGACAATCCGAACTCTGTTTGGAGCAGAGCGAAGGTGTATGCGCCAATCGCCAGCATCGTGATGTGAGCGAATGACCACCCTCCCATCCTTGTGATCGTGCGGTAGCTGGTCACCAGCATCACATTGACCAGGAAGAGGATGCCGACGCCGACGTAGTACGGGGGGACCAGAAACGGAAAGCCGACCATTGCGACCAGAAGCACTAGCGTCAGGCCCGTCAGCGTACCGGCTGGCAAAGCTGCCGTCTTCCATTCGACGAGTTTGACGGGAGCCTGTTCGAGCAATGGCGCTTCTCGCCCAAGCAGGCCCCGGGGAAAGAACGCCAGGACCACGAGCATGATGACCGTATCTATGATGACGATGTACTGGCCAAGGCCGATCACGCTGGCGAAGCTGTCGATAAAGCCGAAGAGCATCGCAGCAACGATCGCGCCCGTGATGCTGCCCAGACCACCGACGATGACGACAATGAATGCTTTCCAGATCGCCTCGAGACCCATGTAGGGACCGACATTGATGATGCTGGCCATCAGGACGCCGGACGCTCCAGCCATGGACGCGCCGATAATCATCGTGACAAGCCGGACCCGTTTGAGGTTTATGCCCTGAAGCAGCGCCGATTGGCGGTTCTGCGATGCCGCTCTGAGAGCCCGGCCACCCCTCGTTCGATTCAGGAAGTACCAGAGGCACGCCATCATCACCACCGCGCAGACGATCACGGCCAGGCGCTGATATGTGAGGATGCCTCCGGCGACATTCAGCTGGCCGGGTATCATTACGGGCAGGCTTTTGGAAACGACCCCAAACACAATCGCGGCCAATGCCTGCAGGACGTAAGAAAGGCCCAGGGAGGCGATGAAGCCTCCGAAGGCGTCGCTCGCGGTCCGCTCGAAGATGGTCTTCTCGAACAACGCGCCTGCCAGCCCCACGAGGATGGGGCCGACAATGAGCGCCGCGACAAACACCGCCCATGGCGGAAGTCCGAGAAGGCCCGAGAGCATCAGCCAGACCGTGTAGCCGCCGAGCATGAAAAGCTCGCCGTGGGCAAAGTTGACCACCTTCATCACGCCGAACACCAGCGCGAGTCCGACTGCGAACAGGCCGTAGAACGAGCTGAGCGCGATGAAATTCAGGAACACCTGCGTGACGTTGAAGTCGACCATGACCGCCTCGAACCAAATCTCAGTGGAGGGTGCCGCCACTGCAAGCCGCGGCGGCACCTGGTTGTTTACTCAGCTGGCATCAGTTCCAGCACCTTCGTCTTTGAAACGCTCTTCTTGATCACCGTGTCGACATTCATGACGAAGTATCCGTATTCACGGGTCTCGAGAGCGGCGAATGGCGGGACAACGATCGTGGTGTCAGGAAGGATCACGAGCGCCGGCCCGGGCACGCTCATTCCGAACTTGAGCTTCGACCCGTCATAGGCGGGCGTTTCTACCCACTTCCCGCCACCAAAATAGGACTTGCCGCTGCTCATGAGCGTGCTGTCCACCGCCTGTGCGGTCTTTTCCTGAGGAGCGAGCACGATCTTGGGACGCTCGAACGTCGCCATGCATCTCCACATCAGGAACTCGACGTCGGACGCAGGGTCGTTGGTCTTGTAGCGGGCGAGATATGCTTCGTGGAACATCTCGGTGATCCGTTCCAGGACCGCGGTAGTGATCTTGCCGTTGTCCAACTGGATCGGGATTTCGAGTTCCGTTGTCTGCATGGGATAGCGTGCAGAGACGAACAGTTCAAAATTCTGGTCCTTGGGATCGACGCCCATACGGCTGAGGAAAGCGACGCCCTTTCCAGTAATGCCGGACAAGGCCTCGTTCACGCCGACAAAGTCGAAATTGCCCGTGTCGCTATACTTCGAGACAACCTCGCTCATCGCGATAGCAGCGTTGTTGGCCCCGAAAGCGCACAACACGGAGGTTTCCCGCGGGATGATGACCTTCTTGATACCCATCTCCCGCGCAAGAAACGCGACCGGCACCGAGGTTGCTCCGCCGCCCGTCACCATTGCAAACTCGCGAGGGTCGACGCCGCGGCGGATCGTCATGTCGAGAATGCCGCCAAGCATGTTCTCGTTGACGACCTGGGTGATACCAAGCGCCGCCTCCTCGACGCTGATGCCCAAGGGATCAGCGATATTCTTCTTGATCGCATCGTGTGCGAGCTGTCGATCGATCTTCATGCGACCGTTCAGGAAGTACTCCGGCCGAATATATCCAAGCACCACATAGGCGTCGGTGACGGTCGGTTCGACACCACCCCGCATGTAGCAGGCCGGACCCGGAACGGCTTCGGCGCTACGCGGCCCGACGGTGATCAGCCCGGCCCTGTCGATCGCGGCGATCGACCCGCCGCCAGCGCCCAAGGTCGCGATTTCGATGGACGCCACGCCGGTCGGGTAGTTCAGGATGCGGCCGTCCTTCGTAGTTGTGATCTGGCCATCCAGCACGGTCGAAACGTCGAAGCTCGTCCCGCCCATGTCGACCGTGATGCAGTTCTGGGACTTCTCGATCTCACTGAAGTAATATCCAGCCTCCGGAGCCATCGAAGGTCCGGAAAACAGCATGAAGACCGGCTTCTTAGCGACTTCCGAGATGGGTACTACGCCGCCGTTGGATACGACAATCAGCGTTTCACCCTTGAAGCCCCGCTTCTCGAGCTCACCCTGAAGGTTGTTCAGGTAGCGTGTCACCTTGGGCTGCAGCATCGCATTGAGCACGACACAGCTCGTCCGGTAGTACTCGCGAATGATCGGCTGGATTTCGGAGCTGAGGCAGTAATCTACCTCCGGCCACTCCTCCTTGATGATTTCGCCGATCCGCTTTTCGTGCGCATCATTGACGATCGACCACATTGTGCAGACTGCGATCGCTTCGACGCCCCATTCGCGAAGCTGCCGGACCTCCTTGCGGACTTCATCTTCGTCCAGCGGCACGACGACGTCGCCCTGCGCGTTGATCCGCTCCGAGACTTCGCGGCACAGATATGGCCGGATCAGCGGCCGGTTCGGCTCCATCTTGTAGTTGAACATCGTCTGGCGACGGCCTTCGCCCCGCCATAGCGTGTACTTGGTGCCGCGAGTGCAGATGAGTCCTGTCTTGGCTCCGCTCATCTCGAGGATGGTGTTGGTCGCCGTGGTAGAGCCGTGGCAGAACACGGCGGTGCTGCCGAGCATTTCTTCAAGCGACATGCCGAGCTCTTCAGCTGCAAGTGACATGGCGTTGAGAATGCCGACCGAACGATCCTGCGGGGTGGTCGGGGACTTGTGGCTTCCCAACTGCGTGAAGGTTTCGGCGTCGGCGATCGCGAGGTCCGTGAAAGTGCCACCCACGTCTACACTGATACGATATTTCATCTGTCTGACCTCTCCCTTAGTTCTGGATGTTCGCGATCATGCTCGCCCGGAGAGCGGCAGTAGCGCTGACGTCGACTGCGTAAAGTTCGGGCTTCGTGTCGAGAACGACACCGTAGACTTCGCGTGCGGAGTGGAGCGTGATGAACCCGTCCCGAGCGTCGTCCTTCACTTTCTCGGGATCGCGCTCCAACGGGTTGCCGAAGCCACCGCCGCCGCCGGTCTTGGCGTACCAATGCTGGTCACGCCGGCAAATCGTCTCGCCCATGTTCCGGAGATGCGCTTCCTCGGTAAGGGTCTCCGAGTCCAGAAGCCAGTGATCCGCGACCGTGCCGCCTTCGCCGCCGAAGAGACCGAACGCGGGCCAGGTGTGTCCGGTGCCGCAGTAAATCAGCTGCATGTCGTGGTCGATCGGCTGCAGGCGGTGCGACATCGCGATGCCACCTCGCCATTTGCCGGCGCCGCCGGAGTCAGCCTCCGCCTTCACTTCCCAGACGATACGAGGCAGGGACTGCTCATGGATTTCGATCGACTCGTAGCCCATGTTGCCCATGATGCAGTGGCCGAACATGTGCGGCAGTCCGTCGAAGCCCTCGGTCGCGCCGGCGGCGCTTGCCGCGAGGTAGTGAAGGTGGCCGTAGGGTTGGTTGTTCTTGCGAGGATCCACGCCCGCGCCAGTGTGGTTGGCCGCCGGATGCTCGCCCATGCCGGCAAGCGCACGATGCGGCAGGACCTTTGCCCAGGTCTTGAACACCAGGTTTGTGACTTCGTCGTTCAAGCCTACAGTCGCAACCTCGGTGCCCACAGGCCAGCGCGGGATGCCCGCGATTGCCCCTTCGCGCTGTTTGACCCGGATGCGGTCCAGCGCGCCGCTGTTGTAGGGGAGATCCGGCGAAAGGACAGGCAAGGTTCCCTGGATCGCCGAGCATCGGCAGGTTGCGTAGCTCAGGTTGTAGCTGAAATCGATCTGATCCGGCATCTCGCTGTAGTCGAAGTCGATGTATCCCTCATCAGGATCGATCGTCAGCGTCATCTTGAACTCGAGCGGCTCGTCGATATAGCCCTTGAAGCACTCGCTCCGCAGTGTCTCCGTCACAGTGATCTTGGGCAGTTTCTTGATTTCCTCGCGCATGGCTCGTTCGCCGTAGCGCAGTGCCTCGGTCAGGCAGCCCTTGAAGGTGTCGTAGCCGAACCGCTTGCAGAGTTCGATGATGCGGGACTCGGCGACCCACAGCGAGCTGAGTTGCGCCAGGAAGTCACCATGCCACTGTTGCGAGTAGCGGAAGTTGTAGGCGATGAACCGGACGAGGTCGGTGATCGGCTTGTGGTCGCGGCAAAGCCGCACGCCTGGAAAGTGGAAGCCCTCTTCGTAGATATCCTTGGCGAACGGGTCCATGCTGGTCGGAAGATGCGCACCGATGTCGAGCAGGTGGCACTTCGATGCCGCCCACGCCACCAGCTTCCCTTCGAAGAAGATCGGGGCGAACATCGTGAAGTCCCCGACGTGGGAGTTCCCAGCGTAGGGAGCGTTGTTGAGGAAGACGTCGCCTTCCTTGATGTCGTTTCCGAACGCCCTGATGATGAAGCGGAGCGGAGGACTCATCGTCCCAACGTGCACGGGAATGCAGTCAACCATCGACAGGATCGATGCGCCATGCGTGTCGAGCAGGCAGCACGTGAAATCCTTTGCCCCGTGCAGGATTGGATTACGCGCCGTCGCGAGGATCGTCTGGGTCATCTCTGTCATGATCCCCTCGACACGCGCATGCACGACCGAGAAAGTCACGGGATCGACTTGTTCGAGTCCCTTGTCCAAGGCTCCGGGCAATCCCGCAATCTCTTCGGAACGGATGGGCTCAGCGAACAACTCCGTCTTGTACGGAGGAATGAGAATGTCGTCTCTTGCCATGAAATTCTCCCAAGTTTTGACAAGTGGTCTCTGGCGGGCGCGCTGACGCGCCCGCTTCAAGCGTGAGAATGAAAACTGAGCAGAGGACCGACCGATCAGGTCTCGGTCATCTTGTACTTCTGCAAGGCGGGAAGAGCGTCGTTCTTGTGCTCGTTCCACCACGCGAAGTCGTCGGTCACGCCGGAAAGTGCAAACTTCCCGTCCTTGATCACGTATTTCGGAGTCGGGGTCAGAAGGTGATGATCCACGCCGAAGATGTCCATGCCCGACCAGGCCGATTTCCCGTAGATCGGGTGCTCCATGTTCTTGATGCCATAAAGAGCTTCCATCACATCCTTAGGCTCGATGGAGGGGCTTTGAGCAAAGGCCTGGTCCAATGTGGCCATCGCCGAATATGTCAAACCCGCAAACCCGATCCATTCGCCCTCGCCGAATTTTTCGACGTAGGTTTTGTACATATTGTGCGCCTTGGGCGAGAATGTCGGCTCGGAAGCATCAACGCCAAACCCGCAATAGACCCGGCCTTCGAGATCGGCGAGATTCACGCGTTGGGCGATCTGCGGCAAATCCCACGAGTGGCACATCCAAATGCCCTTGTAGTTCAGGGACTGCGCGGCCTCCAGGAGGATCGCCTGCTTGCCCGGAGGCAGATCGGAGAAGAAGATCGCGTCGGGCTTTGTCTTCAATACGGCTCCCATCAAGGGGAAGTAGTCGGTCGTGTTGGGATCGAACACGTCATTGTAGACGACCTCGATCTTCCCTTGGGCTTCAAAAGGCGCGCAACCCGCGGCGCAATATCCCTGACCTGCTAGACCGAAGGAGTTGTCCGTGAACATCAGCGCCACGCGTTTGACGTCTGGATTCTGCTCCAGGACATGGGACACAAGTCCCAGGAATGCCGTTGGCGACCCGGTGATCCCTCCCATCAGGTATGGAAAGTCCGCACCGAGGAAGCCGCCGCCATATGAATTGGTGAGCACCTGGTTCTCGGTAGCGATGCGGGCGATCGCTTTGCGCGACGCCGGCGTGTATGTTTGGAACATGTACTTGCAGCCGTCCTGCAGGATCGCGCTGCGGAACGCCGTCAGTTCCTCGTTGGGTAGGAAGCAGACGTTGGTGTAGGCCGAGAATTCGATCTTGTGCCTCTGGCCATCACCGCAAAGGATGCCGCCGTTGGCGTTATGTTCGTCCACCCACATCTGACCAGCGCGCTGGATCGGAATGCCCCACTGCGCGCATTCGCCTTCCAGGGGCATCGCGATGCCCATTTTGATGACATCCGCCTCGGCGGCGAAGCCTCGGGAAGAGATCAGGCTCGGAGCCGCCAAACCGACGGCCGCGGCAACACTGCTCTTCAGAACCCGCCTTCTCGTAATGTTGGTCGCATTCCAGTTTTCCATTGTGGTTCCCCATGACGGTTAAGATTTGCTGCCTTACCGATTCTTTTTCTTGGTTTTGCGCCACGGCTTGCTTGTCGTTGGCGAATATGTTGGACCGCTCAGGCTCCTCTGTCAACAAACATGATATCTGATCACGGATAACGCGATCGCAGGTTTCACCCGCCTCAGAAGGCACCCAACTCCCAGTCGTTAGGAGTGCAATTCCAGGCTGCTCCGGATCTTGTCCGGAACCGGGCGGCTTTCCCTGCTGCCCAAATCGAAGAAAACCTCGACGACCTCGCTCTCGGCGAGGAGGCTCGCATCAGTCGAGTCGAGCATGCGAAACACGATGGTGACGGACTTCCCGCCGACCCGTTCCACCAGGCTTTCTATCCTGACCACCGTTCCGGCTGACACTTCCGAACGGAATGTCAGCTTCATGCTGGCGGTAACCGGTACGACCACGCTATTTCGCTTGAGTCCCGCTCTATTCCAGAAAACGAAGATGGCGTCATCGAACATGGAGGCATAGTGCCGGACGTTCAGATGACCGAAGTGGTCGCATTGCCACTGGTGCACCACGAACGATGTCAATTCCGAGCTCTTCTTTTCCATCTGACCGGTCCTCGTCAGCTCACGCCGAGAATTTCTCGAGCTTCCTTTGGTGTCGCCACTTCGCATCCCAGGTCGCTGATGATGCGTCGCGCACGTTCCACGAGCTGCGCGTTGGTCGCGAAGACACCCCGCTCGAGATAGATGTTGTCCTCCAGGCCGACACGGCAGTGTCCGCCGAGGATCGTCGAAGCGGCGACGATTTCCATTTGCCACCGAGAGATGCCGAAAGCACTCCAGACCGCGTTGGGTGGCAGAAGATCTTTCATGTAGAGCAGTGTTTTCAAGTCCGCGGGTGCGGACCACTTCACGCCGAGGCAAATCTGGAAAAGGGGAGGCTCATCGATATGCCCCTGCTCGACAAGACGCCGCGCAAGCAGGATATCGCCAGGGTTGAACACCTCTATTTCCGGCTTCACGCCCGCTTCCCGGATCATCTCCGCCATATCCCGAAGCTTGCCGGGCGTGTTCATGAAAACGCAATCCGGCGCGCCCGCGATACCGCCTTCCAGGTTCATCGTCGTGGCGTCGAGCGTGCAAATCTGCGGTCTGAGTTCCATCACGTGGCCGACGCGTTCGGCGGCGGTGCCGACATCGGTTGTCGGATGCGCACGCCCCTCATCGGCGGGATCGGGGACGAGCGTCGCTCCCATTCCTGTCGTAAGATTGATGAGAACGTCCGGGTTATGTTTGCGGACCTCCTCCACGATGGCGCGAAAAACGGCTGGCGAACGATCGCCAATTCCTGTTTCCGGGTCGCGTCCGTGGATATGGACCACCGAGGCACCCGCCGCCGCAGCCTCGATGCACGCGGCCGCGATCTGCTCTGCGGTTACCGGATAGTTCGGGTATTTTGGATGGATCGGCCCGTCACCCGTGACGGCACAGGTCAATACGACTTTACGTTTCATATGCCCTCCCTTGGGCCACATTCGGCCAGTATCATTTCAACCGACGACGGCTGGCTCATTGTTTTCGGTTTCCACTTGCTTGATCGCGCCGAGCAGCGCGATCAGCTTGGTGTCGCGCTCTCTTCTGAGCGCGTTGTAGTCGCGCCCGCCGATTTCCTCCTCGAGGCCATCGATGAGCTTGCTGACGGTGTCGTGATCCAGGTTCGGCTTTCCAAGGTCGTCCCACCAAAGCGCATAGCTGTCTCGGAACTGCTCGCAGTAGGCCCTGATCCCTTCTTGGCCTCCGCCAAGGTTCAGCAACATGTGCGGTCCCATCACCGCCCACCGCATGCCCGGCCCGGCGGAAATCGCGATATCCACGTCGCGCACGCTGGCAACGTCCTCAGCCACCAAGTGGATTGCTTCGCGCCAGAGTGCCGCCTGGAGGCGGTTGGCGACATGGCCCATCACCTCCCTTTTCAAGGTGATCGTCTTCTTCCCGCAGCTTTCGTAGAGGCCGCGCGCCACGCCTAGCGCCTCCGGCATCGTGGCTTCATTGCCGTAAAGTTCCACAAGAGGAATGATGTGAGGAGGATTGAAGGGATGGGCGATGATGAGGTTTCGCGGGTTCTGCCAGCCGTCTTGCAAATCGGACAGCTTGAGGCCGGAGGAACTCGTTGCCACCACAGCGGTCGGACGGAGAGCCGGTTCGATCTCCTTGTAGAGTACCCTCTTCAGCTCGAGACGTTCGGGGATGCACTCCTGCACGAAATCGACGTCGGTAACCGCATCGGCGGGCGAGCCAAACACCCTGTACTCGGGCATGACCGGAGTATGAGGAAGGCCCATCTCAGCCAGGGTGTCCCGAACGGCGTTCCAGAATTCGGCAAATTTCGCACCCGCATCCACGTGGCTGTCATAGAGATGAATGGGACGACCCGTTGCTGCAAACAGTGCAGCCCAACTGCAACCGATCAAGCCTGCGCCCAAGATGGCGACGGCCCCTACAGCTTCTCCCGACTTCTCTTCGTTGCCGCGCAAGGAATATTCCTCCTGAAATTCGCTGATATCTGATCAGATCACGAATCTGATATCTGATCAAGCCTTGACTTATTCATCGAAGAAAATAGTTTATGAGGGAGATGAGGGCCGTGCAGACGTCGCCTGAAAGTTGTGTGCATTCGCGTCAGCGAGGATGCGCCGGAGCGATCGACTGGATGGAGTAATCTGTTCTAAATTGCGCGATTGGCCGTGCAAGTCTTGATTTCAAGGAGAAAAGCGGGAGGCAGCCGAATTCGCACCTATTGGCTGGCTCGACTGAAAGCTCACTCGCATTTCGGTGCTCGCATATGCCTCGTCCAACCGTTAGAAGAAGACGATCGACACTCTGAGTCCGCGCTCTATATGCATGAAGCGGCTAAACCCGCGGCAGAATTCACCCCGTCCAATTGCACTGCCCTGAAAAAGCAATCGACAGGAACAAATCATATGACGACTAAAACAGGACAGATGCCTAGCTTCGCGGGACGTCGCCCGATACTGGACAACGAATTTATATACAACGAACTCAAGCAATTGCTGATGATCGGGGAATTCCTGCCGGGACAGAAGATCACGTTGCCAATGTTGGCTGACGCGTTCGGAACGAGCCAAATGCCGATCCGGGAAGCAACCAACAGATTGATAGCGGCGCGGGCTATTGAAGCGCCGCCCCGCAGATCGCTCTGTATTCCCGAAGCCACCACTGAAAGGATGGATTCGCTTTTGCCCCTTCGATTGCTTCTGGAAGGGGAAGCGACTCGGCTCGCAGTCATCGCAAAGGGAGCGGAGTTGGCGCAGGAGCTCGCGGCGATCACCGAGGAGATGGACTCCAAGGTTCCGTCTGAAGACATCAAGGCGTATCTCAGGCTCAACCAGAAATTCCATTTCCATGTCTATCAGACCTGCGGCAATCCGGAGTTGGTCGACATGATAGAATTGCTCTGGATGCGATACGGGCCGATGCTCAACATCGTCAGGAGTGGCGTCCTTTCAAAGTCGGGCCACAAACGGCATCTCGAAATCATCAAGGGGTTCCAGGATCAAGACCCGGAAGCGGCTGCCACCGCGATGCGCGCCGACATACAGGACGCGGCAGTTCCAATCCGCGAAGTAATCGAAAGCAAGCTCCGGGAACAGGAGACTGTTGCCGAGGGCCGGAAGGCTGTCCGAGCGCGATAGACCGTCGGCGATGCCGTCGAAGATACCGCAGACATGGTTCACAGCATTGCGGTCGATGTCTTGACACGACAAGCTGCGCTGCCCGCACGAATCCTGAACCAAGTTTCGGAAGGTACCTGCGGACTTTGGCGATCTCCAGGAGCGTCACCATCAAATCGTACCTCCTGCGAGTGCGCCCTGATCGAACACGCCATCGGCTTACCCGACATGCTTGCGCAAATATGCTCTTGATGGAAATCGAACCGACCACAACGCAGTTGGGCTCTGTTTCAGTGAGCCCCAACTGTCACACGGTGCGAGATACGAGATCCCACGCCGCCTGGTAGCGCCTTCTTCGGCGACCGGATCGTCAATGTTCCAAAACCTCACAGCCATGTGGAAATAATGCAAATTTATCCTTTCCTGCGCTCCGCCTATTGCAGCGGATGAGGCCGACTTACTCGACCACATCGGACACAGGACGGAAAGGATAACGAATGCCGGCAACAGCCCACACCACATCGATCGAAGCCAATGGGAGAACCTATCGCTGGCCACTCCGGCCAACGGTGTTGGTCTGCTTCGATGGCTGCGATCCAGCCTACATCGCGGCATCCGGATCCGCTGGCCACATCCCGACGATCAGCCGCTTCCTCAAGGAGGGGTTCTATGCGATCGCCGATGCTGCAATGCCGACCTTCACGAATCCGAACAACGTGTCGATCGTCTGCGGCGCGCCGCCGGCGGTGCATGGTGTTGCCGGCAACTACTATCTCGACCGCGAGACGAAGCAGGAAGTGATGATGCTCGACGCGCGGCTGATGCGGGCGCCGACCATTCTGTCGCAATTCTCCAAGGCCGGCGCCAGGATCGCTGTCGTCACCGCCAAAGACAAGCTGCGCAAGGCGCTCGCCCACGAGATGCATGGCATCGCAGTGTCCGCCCAGTATGCCGACAAGTGCACGATGGACGAGAACGGAATCGACGACCTCACCGGCCTCGTCGGCCGCGGGACGCCGGACCAGTACTCGCCGGATCTCTCGCTTTTCGTTCTCGATGCCGGCATCCGCCTGCTCGAAACCCGCCCGCTTGATCTTCTCTATCTTTCACTCTCAGACCTCGTGCAGCACAAGCATGCACCGGATGCGCCGGAAGCCCACGACTTCATGAAGGCCGTCGACGATCGCCTAGCTCGCCTGATCGAACTCGGCGCCACGATCGGCATCGTGGCCGACCACGGTATGAATGACCTTTCCCATGAGGACGGAACACCCAATGTCGTCTATCTCGGCGACGTACTGGACAAGGCCTATGGCTTCGATACCACCCGCGTGATCTGCCCGATCACCGATCCCTTCGTGAAGCATCACGGTGCGCTCGGCGGCTTCGTGCGCGTCCACCTGATCGCGGAAGGCATGGATCGTGCCGCCGTGCTGAAGACCATTGTCGCCCAGCCGGGTATCGAGCTTGCGTTGACGGGCGAGGATGCGGCGGAACGCTTCCAGTTCCCGCTGGATCGCGAAGCCGACATCGTCGTCGTCGGCTCGAAGGGTGTGGCGGTCGGCGCCCGGACGGTTGACCACGACCTGTCGCAGCTTGCCGGTGAACGGCTGCGCTCGCATGGAAGCCTCGCCGAACAGCAGGTGCCGTTCATCATCTCGCACCCGCTCAACGAGGACTACGCCAACCGGCCGACGACCGGCCTTCGGAATTTCGATGTCTTCGACTATGCGGTGAACGGCGTCATTTAACAGGCTTTATCGCCCGTTTCAGGCCAACGGACCCGCCTGCGCTTCACTATGCAGGCGGGCTTCCTTCTGTCCGCCCGACTGGCGTCGTTCCGGTACGCAGGAGACGATCCAATCGACGAAGCCCGCCGCCGCCTCTCTTTCCCGGGACGCCGGATTGGCGAAGACCTGATAGGACGGCCCCTCGACCCGCAATTCCGGGAACGGTTCGACGACCTCGCCGCGAAGCAGGTGTCCCTCAATCAGGAAGGTGGGCACGACCAGCGCTCCACGACCGGCGAACATCGCGTCCAGCGCGATATAGAAATGCGGAAGCTTCAGCGCCTGACCGGCCATGCTGCCTGCCAACCCGGCGGTCTTCAGCCAGGTCTTCAGTTCACCCGGTCGGGTGACCGCTTCGAGCAACCCGATCTCCTTCAGGCTTTCCTTGGTGATGACCTTGCCGTGGCCGGCGATCCGTGCGGGCAACACCAGCGACAGCGTCTCGGTAAAGAGATGCCGGGGCGAAAACTGCGATGGGATGATGCCGCCCCGGCGGATCGCCACGTCGAATGGCATATCCAGCCAATTGTCCGGCGTATGCGTCGGACGCACCATCGTATCCACCGGACGCTCCGGCGTGTGGAATTCCTGCAATTTCGGGATCAGCCATCGCATCGCGAATGTCGCGGGCGCGATCACCTGCAGCTTAGAGCGCTCGATCCGTGACGGACGCAGTTGCTCCAGTGCATCGTGGATCTCGTCGAAGGCATTGCCGAGCACCGCCGCCAGACGGTCGATGTCGGCCGTCGGGATCATCCCTTTACGCTTCTCTATAAAGAGCGGAACGCCCATCCACGCTTCCAACTGCGAAAGCTGCTTACTTACAGCGCTATGGGTGATCGACAATTCGTCCGCCGCGGCAGTAACGCTTCCGGTCCGCACCACGGTCTCAAGAAACAACAGAGATTTGAGCGGCGGGAGGCGACGTTTTCGTTGTTCCATTTTCTCACATTGCCTTAGCGATAATGTCACTGTACTAACAATATATGGTATAGTTAAATGCAATTGCGTCTAGATATTGAGTTTCCGACAGAACCGAACTCTTATAGAGCAATTCCGTGACGCTATTATTACAACCGATGAGGAAACTCTTATGCGTCGCTTGATACCTGCTCTGCTCGCAGTGACCGTCACAGCCTCCACCGCATTCGCCGCCGACAAGGTTCGCTTCGCCGTCACGGAAATCGAGGGCCTTGAACAACTCCAGACCGAGTTCGGCCCCTTCCGCGACAAGCTCCAGCAGTTGACTGGCCTGGAGATCGAATTCCAGCCCGTCAGTTCCCGCACCTCGGCCGTAGAGGCGATGAATTCGGGGCTACTCGAACTGGCGCTCACCGGCCCGTCCGAATATGTCGTGATGCATGAGATGACGAAGGCTGACGTGATCGTCGGATGGCAGCGTCCGGACTATTTCGCACAGGTCGTCACCATCGCCGGCCGCGGCATCAATTCGCCGAAGGACCTCACCGGCAAGAAGATTGCCTTCGGTTCCGCCGGCTCCACGTCAACCCATCTCGGCCCGGCGCAGGTGCTGACCGACCAGGGCCTCAGCTACGGCAAGGACTACCAGTCGCTGCACATCGACCGCAACGTTGCGATCCAGGCTTTGATCAACGGCGACCTCGATGCCGTCGGCATGAGTTTCGACCACCTCAACAGCGCCCGAAAGGCATTCCCGAATGTACCGTTCCTCGTCGTCGCTCGCGGCCGAGACCTGCCGGACGACGCGCTGATGGCAAGCCCGCTGGCCGATCAAGCCACGATCGAGAAGATCCGCAAGGCCTTCACCGATCACGGGCAGGACCTACTAGGCTCAGTCCTCGACGGCACCGACGACAACCAGAAATACGCGCAGGGCGTCTTCCGCAGTTCCATCCAGGACAGCGACTACGACTATGTGCGCGCGATGTACAACACGATCGGTATCGAAACCTTTGGGAAGTTCATCGATGAATGATGCTGTGATGGAGCGCGACAGGCTGAATCGACGAATGGTCGGCGCCAGGCGGGATGACGGCAACGGCAGCATGGGCGAAACGCTTAGCCTCGCCTGCTACGATGTCTTCAAGTCCTACTCGGCGAAAGGCGGCTTGGTGCTCCACGGCGTCTCGCTCGAAATCGATGAGGGCGACAGCGTCGCCCTCATCGGAGCCAACGGTTCGGGCAAGTCGACGCTTTTGAAGAGCCTCGTCGGCCTGCACCCCGTCGATAAGGGCAAGGTTCGCGTTCTCGGACGGGAACTGCAGGACGGCAGGCTCGAACGCGACGTGCGGCGACAGATCGGATTCGTCTTTCAGAACCATGGGCTGGTGCAGCGCCTGAGCGCGCTCTCAAACGTCATCCATGGCCGCCTCGGCTTTCACGGATCCTGGCGGGCATGGCATCAGTCCATCGCACCGGAGCAATGGCGACAGGAAGCGCTTGAAGCGCTGGACGCCGTCGGCCTCGGCCAGCGGGCCTCGGCACGTGCCGACCAGTTGTCGGGCGGCCAGGCGCAGCGCGTGGCGATCGCCCGGGCATTGGTGCGCAAGCCCAAGCTGATGATAGCAGACGAACCTGCCGCAAGCCTCGATCCCAAGACCGGGATGGACGTGATGGAGACTTTCGCGTCGATTGCAGCCCGAAACGGCACCACGCTCGTCTACACCACACACGACATGGCGCATGCCCTGAAGTTTGCCAATCGCATCGTCGCGTTGAGAAGCGGTCGCGTAGCGCTCGACGAACCGGCGGAAAACCTGCGCATTCAAGATCTGGAACGTTTCTTCCATGAGGCATGACAATCCAACCCTAGTCGCCCCGCCGGCCCGTTTTGCTGGCGCGAGCGCCCTGCAGTTCGCTCTCCTCCTGACACTAGCGGCGGTCGTACTTTCCTCGATTTATCAGGTCGCCCCCTCGGCTGAGCGGCTGGTGACCGGCGCTCCGCGCATGACGAACCTCCTCGCCCGGATGATGCCGCCAGCAACCGACAGCGTCTTCCTGATCCGCATTGCCGGGCAGTTGTTGGAAACATTCCAGATCGCCATCGCCGGCACCTTCATTGGCATCACGCTCAGCCTACCGATCGCCTGGCTGTCCGCACGCGGCGTCACTCCAGTCCCGGCCTTCTCGTTCCTGTTCAAGGGTCTCGTCTCGTTCTTCCGCACGGTGCCCGATCTCGTCTGGGCGCTGGTTTTCGTCGCCACCGTCGGCCTCGGCGCGGTGGCCGGCACGATGACAATCATTGCCGATACGATCGGGTTTTGCGGACGCTTCTTCTGCGAGAGCATGGAGGATGCCGACAAGAAGCCGCAGGAGGCGCTTGCAGCCACCGGCGCCAACCGCCTCGCCATCCTGCTCTCCGCGATCATTCCGGACACGCTGCCATCACTGATCAATGCTGGCCTGTTCGCCCTGGAAAAGGCCGTGCGTGCCTCTGTTGTCCTTGGCCTCGTCGGTGCAGGCGGCATCGGCCAGGAACTTCAAGTCGCCTTCGATCTCTTCCAGTATCAGAAGGCATCCACGATCATCGTCGTGATCTTCGTGGTCGTGCTGTCGATGGAAATGCTGACAAATGCGCTGCGCAAGAAAATAGCGTAATGACCTTAGTCCCCTGTTGCGAAATTTCTCAGCTTCGCGAGGGATGCAGCCAACCTGCCAGTTCCGTTAAATCGCGGTCGCAGATGTCTTTCGCAAAGTGGGTGTTTCGCTGCCGACTTTGCGAGAGACCGATGTGAACCGCACCACCCGGGTCGACGGCCAACTCTTCGCAATCGTCGCTGCAAGCGGATCGGGGCGATCCGTTAGAAGAAATCGGAACAACACATGTGCGCGCGAACGTGCGTCTCGTTGGATACAGTGGTCGGTAATTGTTATCCTAAGGCTGTCAACATTCATTGGCTGCAATCACCACGTTTATCCCGCATTCGCTCTACTGCTACCAAAGCAACAAGCCCTTCCACGGGACTGGAGAACCCGCTGCTCCATCGGCCTCATTTCCACTCGTATGATCTTTCCGTGTAGTGTGGCCGTTCAGAGACAAAGGCCGACGACCCTGATGTCTCTACATACCGCTCAGCATCTGCTGTGTCGTTGAATCCGACAAAAACCATCAGCATCGATCGGGCGACCGGCTGTCCCTTCTTCCGATAGGAGAAGTTGACTGCGCAATGAGGGAACAGCGTGTCGATTACATCCGCCCCTTGGCCTCCGGCTGCCTCGGCGGTCAGGGCAGCGAACTCCCCGAGAGCAAAAAACCTGTCAATCGCCGAAAAAGCCGATGCCTGTGAGATCTGCTGGTTCGCACCAGTCGCGGAACGTGCGTAATAAAGGCTGTCGGTCTGACCTTTGCGCCTTTTCGTCTCGTAGACGAATAGGCCACCACCTGCGACCAATTCCAGGCGAACATTGAAGGTCTGAAACTGTTCGGGATGGCGATCCAGCTCGGAAAACAGCGCCCTCAAATTCGCGATATAGTCAGCGTAGAACACTATCATGGATCCTCACCTCGAAGTTCGAAGGCCGGTCCCTAACACGTTGCACCATCAGGTTCACTATCTCGATTTGCGTCAGGAGGCAGCGTTGTTTCCCTGCACGGCCAGAACCCGTTCCATTGCCCAGGTCCTAGTTTCACTCGAACTGTCGACCCCTAATCGGAAAATGGCTTCCAAACCGGAGCCGTAGTTGTGCCCTCCGGATCCGCCGAAGGGCACATGGATATACAGGTTCATTCGGACGCGAAGGCTTGTTGCCGCTCCACCATATACCTGGCGGACCGTCGCCTTACCGTGCGGGTAACGCCTTGAAGAGCGACTTCAACGTAGATGGCTGGCTGCGATGGTATTGAGGGGCTGCGGAAACCTCTCCACCGAGAGCTGCAGCGGCATGCCACGGCCAGCGTGGATCATAGAGGATCGTGCGCGCCAGAGCGACGAGATCAGCATCCCCCGTCGCGACGATTGCCTCCGCCTGGGAGGGCTCGGTGATCAATCCGACAGCGACGACCGGCATTTTCAATGCCGCCTTCATCGCGCGTGCGAACGGCACCTGGTAGCTCGGCGAAACCGGGATCTTCTGATCGATGTGCAAGCCGCCAGTCGACACGTTGATGGCATCGCAACCTCGAAGTTCAAGGGCCTTCGCAAACGCGATCGTCTCCTCCAAATGCCAGCCACCATCGTGCCAGTCGGTCGCAGAAACGCGAACCGAAACGGCCCTATCAGCAGGAAAGGCCGCTCGCACCGCGTCGAAGACCTCCAGCGGGAAACGCATCCGATTCTCGAGGCTCCCGCCATATTCGTCAGTCCGCTGATTGGCGAGCGGCGACAGGAAGGAATGAAGAAGATATCCGTGCGCTGCATGGATCTGAACCGCATCGATGCCGATACGCGCCGCGCGAACCGCAGCCTCCGCAAAGGCGTCGCGAATAGCGTTCATGCGTTCGCGGCTTAGCTCAGTCGGTACGACATCTGTTGATTTGAACGGGTTCGGAGACGGTGCTTCCGTCTGCCATCCATTTTTATGGTCGGGCGCAATCTGCCCGCCTCCGTGCCACGGCAGGTCAGTCGATGCCTTTCGTCCGGCATGGGCAAGTTGAACGGCTATGGGCATCCTGGACCACTTCCGGATGCCATCCAGCGTCCGCTTCATGGCCGCCTCCGTCGCGTCATCGTACAGTCCGACATCCGCATAGCTGATGCGTCCTTCCGGAACGACCGCGGTCGCCTCGATCGTGAGCAGGCCAGCGCCGGAAAGAGCCAGTTGCCCGAGATGGATCAGATGCCAGTCGGTCATGCAACCATCCACGGCTGAATAGGTGCACATCGGAGCGATAACGATACGGTTTTCGAGTTCGAGATTGCGGATTTTGAACGGTGTAAAAAGCTGCGGTTGGGGCATGTGGCTCACTCTTGGCATGGGCTGGGTTGGCGTCGTTTCCGTCGAGTTCCGACGACTAAGGACCAGCGACGACGCATGAATTCGATCGAGGTCAATGGAAAACAAAGGCATGGTACAAGCGATAGGTAGGGTGTCACAAGGTATGCGTCAAGGCATACCTATCGCTTGCATCGACAAGTCAATCTCCTTAGATTTGCTCCATGCCAGAACTTCTTCCCCAGCCCGCGCGTGACGAGATAGACCTCAGTGTCGTATTCTCCACATTGTCCGACCCGCTCCGTCGCACCGCAATTGCTATTCTGGCGACGCTTCCGGACAGCACGGAGCGCAACTGCGTGTCCTTTGGCTTTCCGGTGGCCAAGGCTTCACTCACCCATCACTTCAAGATCCTTCGCGAGGCTGGACTGATCAGCCAGATCGATTACGGAAACCGCCGCGCCTCCTCGCTTCGTCGGGAAGACATCGAGGCTCGGTTTCCTGGTCTTCTTGCCCTGCTGGTCGAAGAACTCAAGCAGGGTGGTGGCGTCGAGAAGGCTGTCGTCTCTGCCGGAAGGCGCTGAGCCTATTGCTTGCCCTGCGTGTCCCGAAGGCAGCGGACTTCAAACGAGCACCGAGCCTAGTTTAAGACGCAAAGGCACCAAAACGTGGCCAGCCTCAAACGAAGCGGCCAGTTCGTGATGGAATTTGAACCACGAAGCCCTTGTTCGCCTTGAGGGTGTCGTACATACGCCCCAACCTCTCCAGCATGACTTCGGCTAACTCGTCACGGCGACCGATTTTTTGGCGCTATGCGGATAGCAAGATCGCGGTTGGTCGCCAACTCGGCAGTACCGTTCGCAGGGGCGTTCGTGAACGACCTCTATCGGACAGCCGCAAACGCCCGCATAAATTACGTTCGCAGAGCCTCCTGTTTAGGCAGCCGCTTGCATTTTCGCTGTGCAAGACTTTCTGGATATCAGACCGTTGAAATTGAGTATTGGACAGTTTTCCCCCACCCAAGAAAGTATCTCTATCCTTTACAGAACGGAGTATATTATGGATAGACGTCGATTTCTTGCGGGTGCGTTGGCTTTTACGAGTGCGTCCGCATTCAGTGTTCCGCGGTTGCGTGCGAGCACCAACCCGCTTCGACAAGACCTCCCAGCCGACCCTTGGAAATGGAGTGCTACGCAAACGCGCAGTGCCGTTGTCGCGCGGGAAATCTCGTGCCGGGAAGTCGTAGAGGCCCACTTGGCGCGCTACGGGACGGTCAACCCGGTGGTCAACGCAATTGTGGATCTCGCACATGAGGAAGCCATTGCGAGCGCAACCCTGGCTGATGAAATGCTTGCCCGGGGGTTCGAGCCGGGAAGACTTTTCGGTGTCCCGATGACAGTGAAGGACAACACGGATCTGAAAGGACACCGGACTGTCAATGGTCTGGCTACCGCGAGCGCTGAAGCTGCCGCAGACGATAGTCCGGTTATCCGAAGCCTTCGCTCGGCGGGTGCAATCATCATTGGCAAGACGAACACGCCCTGCCTTTCCTCCAGATGGGAAACAGACAACGCCGTCTACGGACGGACCGTGAACCCGTGGTCGCGAGAACGCACGCCCGGAGGGTCATCCGGCGGCGCTGCGGCGGCACTGGCCACTGGTATGGGCGCCTTGGCTCATGGAAACGATATCGGGGGCTCGATCCGGTACCCTGCCTATTGTTGCGGAGTGACCGGCCTTCGCCCGTCCATGGGACGAACCCCCATGTTCAACGGCACCTATCGGGCCGACCGTTCCTTCTGCAACCAGATGTTCAACGTGGAAGGCATGCTTGCCCGAAACGTGGCGGATCTCATGCTCAGCCTCCCCGTGATCAGCGAAGGCGATGCCAGAGACCCCGCATGGAACGGTGTCCCGTCACAGAGCGGTCTTCCGGGGTCGCAACGGGTCGGTATCATCATGGAGTCCCCAGGGCTTTACGTTTCAGAGCCTGTGAAAGCCGCCCTGACGGAGACGGCTCGACGGCTCGCCGATCGAGGTTTCCTGGTGGAAGAGGTCGCGCCTCCCGTGATCGAAGAGGCGGTGGAACTCTGGGCGAAGATGGTCTTCAGCGAGTTGCGCGCCGCATGGTCTGGATTCAGCCAGATCGTGGATGCGGATGCTCGAAAGGCAAATGCGCTTTTCCTCGAGCTTGCTCCAACCCTTTCCATTGATGACTACGTGGCCGGGACAGCGGCTGTCATGGCGATACGCCGTCGCTGGTCGGATTTCATGAACAGATGGCCGATCCTCATCGGGCCTAACTCGGGCGACCTGCCGTTCAGAAGCGGCTTTGACATCGCTTCGGTAGACGACACGCGTCACCAGATTGCATCCCAGGCTCTGATGGTGACGGTAAACCTTCTTGGGCTACCTTCCGTCGCAGTTCCCACCGCCTTCGTCGACGCGGCGGACGCTCCGAATGGTCTTCCGACCGGCGTACAGGTCATAGCCCGCCGTTTCGCCGACGAAGACGCCCTGGCGGTCGCGGAAGTCATTCAGACAGCGTTCCCGCAATCGACGCTTACCGATCCGATCCGGAACTGACATCCCGGCTGGGAGCCAACGCCGATCCCACCACGTCGAGGAACCGGTCTAGAACGGCTCCTCGCTTTTCCGCCCTCCGGCAGAGGACGAGATCAATATGCAATTCGTGTTCCGGCGCGTCGACCTCGATACTCCGGAATACGACGTTATCACGCCGGATAGCGGCGAGAGATCCCGGAACGAGGGCTACTCCAATGCCGGCCGCAACGAGACTTGCGATGGTTTGCATCTGATTGGCGAATTGCACGATCCGCGGAGAGTACCCTGCACTTCGGCAGAGCCCCACCATTTGATCGTGAAATCCGAGCCCTTCCGAGCGGGGTGAGGCAATGAAGTTTTCGTCCGCAAGTGCTGCCAACGGAACCTGAGGTGCCGCGGCGTGTGTGTGTCCCGTTGGAAGCGCCACCAATACGGGTTCGCTTTGCACCCTCTGGAACACCAAACCGGTCACCGGCGTGCCAGGCCAACGCATGAAGCCAACATCCATTTCACCGGACTGCAAAAGCTCGATCTGTTGGGCAGTCGTGCCTTCCCGCAGATCCAGTTCCACATCGGGAAAGGCTTGCCGGAACGAGCGCAGGATTGGCGGCAGGAACTCCAGATGCGCGGTGTCGATGAAGGAGACGGACAGCCGGCCTGCAACGCCGCTCGCGATCCGGCGGGCGTTCTCCACCCCCTCCTCGAGTTCGCCCAACAGTTTACGCGCTGTCACAAGGAAGTCATGGCCGGCACCCGTCAAGGTTACATTCCGGTTGTCCCGTTCGAACAGACGCGCACCGACTTCCTCTTCCAGCCGCTTAATCGCCTGACTGAGAGGAGGCTGAGCCATGTTCAAGCGGTTCGCGGCACGACTGAAATGCAGCTCCTCCGCAACGACGACGAACTGCCGGAGAAGACGGGTCTCGATCATGCTCATACTCACGACATATCAATACAGCGTAATTATCATAATTGAGATATCGCGGTCGAGAGCGAGCAGTCTTTGCAGTTTTGCACGGGCGAGATGCCGCAGCGACTTTCGCAAAATCTCATGAAGCGCGCCCAACCCTCACCTCCTTGATGAGATCGACGAAACTGCGCAATTTTGCGGGAATGTGACGGCGGCCGGGATAGTAGAGGCAGAGGCCCGGATAGGGTGGCGTCCAGTCGGCGAGCACCTGCTCAAGACGTCCGTTCGCAACGTCTTCGGCGACCTGCCACTCGTTGAGATAGGCAAGCCCTGCCCCTTCCCTTGCGGCACGAAGCATCAGACCGCTTTCGTCGAGCGTCAGCTGGCCGCGCACGTCCATGCTGAAACTCTCCCCGCGGCGCTCAAATTCCCAGCGGTAGAGCGCGCCGCTGGCCATGCGGGCACGAATGCACTGGTGTTTCTGCAGGTCGGCCGGAATTTTCGGTTTTCCATGGCTCTGGAAATACCTTGAAGAACCGACGATTGCGGGACGGAGGCTGTCACTGATCGGGACGACCACCATGTCCGGCGGAACGGCTTCGCGAATACGGATCCCGGCATCGAAGCCTTGGGCATTGATGTCGACCAGCGCGCCTTCCGTCACGATCTCCACCGCCATTTGCGGGTTGCGGCGCATGTATTCGAGGACCAGTGGCGCCAGGATCATGCGGGTTGCGCCGATCGAACTGTTGATACGCAACGTGCCTGTCGGTTCCGCCCGATGCTCGTCGACATGTTCGACGGCATTCCGGATCGCGGCCAGTGCCGGTGTGATTTCCGCCACGAACTGTTCGCCGGCGGCTGAGAGGACGACGCTGCGGGTCGATCGGTTGAACAGCCGCACCCCTATGCGTGCCTCGAGCGCGGCGATTTGCTGGCTGAGTGCGGAGGAGGAAATACCGAGTTCGCGGGCGGCGGAACGGAAGCCGCCCTGTGCGGCAACCGTGACCACTGCCTCAAGTTCTGCAAGTGAACCACGCATCATTGTCCGTATTTCCTTATCAGATCGCACGCCTTTGACCAACTTATCAGGACAATAACGAAATGCCAGATAAAGCGCATCACATCAAAGGAGATAGACGTGCGCCAAATCGACAAAGTCTACATTGACGGCGAGTTCACCACCCCGCACGGCACGGAAATGGCCAGCCTTTTCAACCCCTCTACCGAAGAGCAGATCGGCACCGTACGCCTTGGTGACGAGCAGGATGCGCAGGCGGCAATAGCTGCCGCGAAGCGCGCGTTCCCAGCATTTTCACGGAAGAGCAAGGCAGAGCGGATCGAGATGCTGCAACACCTGAGTTCCGTTGTTTCGGCACGCATTCCGGACTTAACGCAGGCCATGGCGACAGAATACGGCGCTCCGCAAGCCTTCACCCGCTTTGCCATTCCGCATGCTGCATCAATCTTCCTCGACATGGCCAAGGTGCTGGAGGATTACGATTTCGAGAGACGGATGGGCAGTGCCACGGTGCGGATGCAGCCGATCGGCGTTGCAGCGGCCATCACTCCCTGGAACAGCAACATCGGCTTCATCTCGTCCAAGCTCGCAACCGCGATCGCCGCCGGCACCACCATCGTCATCAAGCCGAGCGAGATGAGCGCGATCCAGACACATGCCCTGGTCGAATGCCTTCACGAAGCAGGGCTGCCGAAGGGCGTCTTCAACATCGTCAACGGCCGCGGCGACGTGGTGGGCGCGGAATTCGCCCGCCATCCGGACATTGCCAAGGTGACGTTCACCGGCTCCACCGCGGTCGGCAAGAACATCCTGCGTACCGGTGCCGACAGCCTGAAACGTGTTACGCTGGAACTCGGTGGCAAGGGCCCAAACATCATTCTGGATGATGCCGACCTGAATACGGCCATTCCAGCCGCCCTGCGGATGGGCTTCATGAACAGCGGGCAGGCCTGCATCGCCGGTACACGAATTCTTGCACCTGCTCATCGCATGGACGAAATTCTGGTGCAACTGAAGCTGGGCGCCGCCCTGTTCAGGGCAGGAGATCCTGCCGATCCACAGGTGATGATCGGACCGATGGTGAGCCGGAAACAGTATGACCGCGTGCAATCCTATATCGAACTGGGACTGCAGGAAGGCGCCAAATTGCTGACTGGTGGCCCCGGCCGACCGGAGGGCCTGGACCGCGGCTGGTTCACGCAGCCGACAATCTTCTTCGACGTCCGTAACGACACGCGGATTGCGCGCGAGGAGATTTTCGGCCCTGTCCTGTCGGTTATTGCCTATCGCGATGAGGAAGAGGCGATAGCAATCGCCAATGACACCCAGTATGGCCTGCAAGCCTATCTCCACGGCAGCGACATGGCCCATATGCACGCACTGGCCGAGCGTCTGGACTGCGGGCGAGTGGTCATCAACGGCGCACCGCATGAGCCGCTGGCACCTTTCGGCGGCTTCAAGCAATCGGGCATTGGCCGGGAATATGGCGTGTTCGGGCTGGAAGGTTTTCTTGAGCCGAAAGCCATCCTGTCTTGAGAGGGCGCTAAAGAAGGAACGGCTCCTGCCTAAAGGCAAGAGCCGTTCAGTACCGGATATCAATAGATCGACGCCAGACTGAATAGGCTGGCAAGCGGAGAAGGCTCCGTGGAAGCGACATCGTACATGCACGGGGCTGCGAAGACCGATGCAATCACGGCCAGAATGACCAGCGTCCGCATGGAACCCTCCCCCTCAGGCAAGATTGAGCACCACGTCTACGTTGCCGCGCGTCGCCTTGGAATAGGGGCAATTCTGATGGGCCTCATCGACGAGCGCCCGTGCAAGCTCCGGCTCAAGACCGGGCAGGCTGATGCTCAGGCGTGCTTGCAGCAAATAGGCGCCGCCCGTCGTCCCGAGATCGACTTCAGCATCAACCGCTGTGCCTTCGGGCAGACGCAGCTTGCGCTTGCCCGCAGCAAAGCCCATGGCACCGATAAAGCAAGCCGACCAGCCGGCCGCGAACAGTTGTTCTGGATTGGTGCCAGGTTGGGGCGAACCGGGAGGCGAAAGCCTGACGTCGAGCTGCGCATCGTCGCTGAGGGCAAAGCCGTCACGTCCGCCGGTGGTGCGGGTCCTGCCTGTGTAGAGAACCTTTTCGATCTGGGTCATGGAACACTCCTTTGTTGCTGACGAAGGGTGTTTTGACGGTTGGACGTATCCGGCTTGTTTCGGAAAATCAGCGAAGTGTATCAGAGCGTAGCAGTGACGCGTGGTAAAACCTTCTCATACCAATTCCGGGACGAGCCCGGGATGAGAATGTTCAGCGAAGCGTCAGCTCGGCGGCCAGCCCGCCGCCTTCGCGATTGTATAATCGCACGGAACCACCGATCGCGCCCGCAAGCTGCTGGGCGATGGCGAGCCCGAGGCCTGCCCCACCGGTTTCGCGGTTTCGCGACTGTTCCAGCCTAAAGAATGGCTGCATCACCGCTTCGAGCATGTCTTCGGAAATACCTGGTCCGCGATCCAGCACGCTGATGACGATCGCTCCCTCTCGCCCGCGCTCCACGTCGATCTCTGCTGCACCGGAAAACTTGATCGCGTTGTCGATGAAATTCGTGAGGATCCGCCGCAGTGCATGCGGTTTGGTCGAGATCGTAGCTTGAACCGCCCCGATCAGGCTCACCGCCTTGCCGGTGTCCTGATAATCGTATGCGATGCTGTCGATGAAGGAAGAGAGGTCGATCCGAGAGGTCTTTTCCGCGTTCCCATGCGCGCTGCGGGCATAGGCGATCCCATCCTGCACCAGCCGCTCGATCTCGCCTAGATCGCTGACAAGCTTTTCCTTTTCGGGCGTGTCGTCCGCCATATCGGCACGCAGTCGCATGCGGGTTATCGGCGTTTGCAGGTCATGCGAGATCGCCGCCAGGATCTGTACACGCTCTTCCAGATGCTGGGCAATGCGCTCACGCATCGCATTGAAGGCACGCCCTGCCCGCACGACCTCGGTCGGCCCGACCTCGCTCATCGGCTGGCCCTTCGTGCTCGGATCGACGGCGTCGGCAGCTGCCGCGAGATCACCAAGAGGGCGGATGGCCTGACGCACCGCAAACCAGGTGCAGAATATCAACAACGCCATCTGGACGGCAAAAACATAGGGAAGCCAGCCAGCAATCGGCATGACGCCACGTGACATCACATCGATCGTCAGCTCGGAACCGTCAGACAGGGTCACATGGCCCTGCAGTCGCTTGTCATCATCGGGAATGGCCTCGACTCTTAAGGGAAATTTATGCCCTGCCGCTTCCTCGATCCGCTCCGCGATCTCCGCGCCCCGGCCTGACATATCCGGCACGCCGGGAAGACCGGGACCAAGCACAAGGCGATAATTGCCCCGACTGAGTCGATCGAGCCATTGCGGCCGCTCATCAGCAGGCAGCCGGTCTATGACGGCGATGGACGTTGCCAGATCGCTTTCGAGCGTGCCGAGCATGACGGCCTTGGCCGACATGTAGCGTTCCATGAAAAGGATGCTGAAGGAGAGCCCATATGCAATGGCCAACCCCGCAAACAGGATGATGAAAAGCCGCGAACGCAGCGTGCTCGGCCACCAGAAGCCGCGGCGCACGCTGCCGGCAGACCTGCCATTCGTCGCGCTGCTGTTCATGCCACCCCTGCTCATCTCCTCGGCTCCGAAATCTCGACTGGTGTCGAAAAGACGTAGCCTTCCGCCCGCACCGTCTTGATATAGGTCGGCTCCCGCGCGTCGTCGCCGAGCCGCTGGCGCAGCCGGCTGACAAGAAGGTCGATCGAGCGGTCGAACAACTCCGCATCTCGCCCCTGTGTGAGGTTCAGCAGCTGATCGCGGTTAAGAACGCGCTGCGGGTGGTCGATGAAGACACGCAGCAACCGATATTCCGCACCGCTGAGCGCGATTTCCGTTCCTTCCCTGTCGAGGAGATGGCGACCGACGGTATCGAGACGCCAGTCGCCGAAGGTGAGCAACTGCCCGGCTTCGCTGATCTGCAGGTTGGGCGGCAACATGCGGGTCCGGCGCAGCACAGCCTTGATACGGGCAAGAAGCTCGCGCGCCGCGAACGGTTTCGCAAGATAGTCGTCGGCCCCCATTTCAAGCCCGATGATGCGGTCCATCTCGTCATCACGGGCGGTGAGCATCAGGACCGGCGTCGCCTTGTGCTTGCCGGCCCGCAGCTCGCGGCACAGAACCAGCCCGTCATCGCCCGGCATCATCACGTCGAGCACGATCAGATCCACCGTGTTGCTCTCGAGGAACGTCCGCATTTGCCGACCATCGGCGGCCACCGACGCCCTGAGACCATTCTTCTTCAGATAGCTCGAAACCAGCTCGCGGATTTCACGGTCGTCATCGACGACAAGGATATGATCGATATGTTCCATGAATGCCTTCAACACCTTGACGCTTGCAAACAGCCCAATGCCGTAACCGCAATGGCCTCGACATCAGTAAAGATATCGGTTCAGCGGCATGGGCAAGCCTAAAACTTTGCGACGTCCAGAACGGCCTGGGCAAAAGCCTGTGGCGCTTCCTGCGGCAGGTTGTGCCCGATGCCACCGCCGACAGTGCGATGCTCGTATTTGCCGGAGAACTTCGCGGCATAGGCCGAAGGATCCGGATGCGGGGCACCGTTGGCATCGCCTTCCATGGTGATCGTCGGAACGGTGATGACCGGCTGTTCCGCAAGCTGGCGTTCATAGGCGTCATACCTGGCTTCGCCTTCGGTCAGTCCCAGCCGCCAGCGATAGTTATGGATGGTGATCTCCACATGGTCCGGATTGTCGAAGGCCGGGCTGGAGCGATCGAACGTCTCGTCGTCGAACGCCCACGCCGGTGATGCGGTTTGCCAGATGAGCCGCACGAAATCGCGCGTGTTTGCGGCGTAGCCCGCGCGGCCACGCTCGGTGGCAAAATAGAACTGGTACCACCAGGACAATTCCGCCTTGGGGGTGAGCGGCTTCTTGTTGATTTCCTGGCTACCGATCAGGTAGCCGCTGACCGAAACCAGCCCCCGGCAGCGCTCGGGCCAGAGAGCGGCCATGATGCCGGCCGTGCGCGCGCCCCAGTCGTAACCGGCGACGATCGCCTTCTCAATCTTGAGCGCGTCCATGAGTGCGATCATGTCGGCGGCAAGGGCTGATTGCTGGCCGTTGCGCGGCGTATCATCGGAGAGAAAACGCGTCGTGCCGTAACCGCGGAGATAGGGAATGATGACGCGGTAGCCTGCACCGGCAAGGATCGGCGCCACATCGACGTAGCTGTGAATGTCGTATGGCCAGCCATGCAGAAGCAGGACCGCCGGGCCATCTGTCGGGCCGGCCTCGACATAGCCGACATTAAGTACGCCGGCATCGATCTGCTTTATTTCACCGAACGACGTGCGACCGCCGGAATTGCCGACAGCCGCTGACGATGCTGCAGCGGACTGCGCATGCGCCAAGGAGGTGACGCCGAGTTCGACGGCGGCGACGGTCAAGGCCGCCACGCCGAAGAATCGGCGGCGCTCAAAGTTGATTTCGTTGGTCATGGTCTTCTCTCCGTTCTGCACAATCACGACTGGAAGAAGGCCGGCCTGATGTATCCAGGGTATGTCGCAGGCTATCAGCAATTGCATGCTGATGTAGCTTTCCGACCCGCAGATACATTGCAATACAATTCGTCGGCTGCCTCCCTGATGCGCCGCGCGCGCGCGGTTGCAAATTGTCTCGCTCTGTCGCAGCCCCCGCGCGCTCTACATTTCGATACATTTCGCGTGGTAGCCGGACACATGCCGGATACGTGCCGTCGACCAGATTGGCGTCATCGCTGGTCGACGATCGTCAGGTCGCATCAGCTCCACATTTGAGGAGACGACGATGACGCTGCTTGTCATAGCCTATCTGGGCGGGGCGCTGACCATTCTCAGTCCTTGCATCCTGCCAATCCTTCCCTTTGTGTTCGCCCGAGCCGGGCAACCTTTCGTCCGCAGTACACTGCCGATGCTCGTCGGCATGGCGACAACCTTTGCCCTGGTGGCAACGCTTGCGGCAGTCGGCGGCAGCTGGGCGATCCACGCCAACGAATACGGCCGTCTCGTCGCGATCGCGCTGCTAGCCGTCTTTGGCATCAGCCTGCTGTCGCCACGTGTCGCGAACACGATCACGAAGCCGATCGTCGACTTCGGCAACCGGCTGCTGAATGCTTCCAGCAAGCCCGGCTCCATTCCCACTGCCGCAAGCTCGCTGATCCTGGGCGTCGCGACCGGCCTGCTCTGGGCGCCCTGTGCCGGCCCGATCCTCGGGCTCGTGTTGACGGGTGCAGCACTGCAGGGGGCAAGCCTCGAAACCACTTTCCTGCTGCTTGCCTACGCCGCTGGCGCGGCCACCTCGCTCGCCCTCGCCCTCCTCGTCGGAAGGCGGATCTTTGCTGCAATGAAGCGGTCGCTCGGCGTCAGCGCACGGATCCGTCAGGCTCTGGGCGCCGCGGTCCTTGCCGGTGTGGGTGTGATCACTCTTGGTCTCGATACCGGCCTGCTTGCGCGGCTTTCCTATGCCAGTACCGCCACGTTCGAGCAGGCCATCCTTGATCGACTGCATGTCAGGCCGAATGCCTCCCTGCCTATTGAAGTCGCCAGTAACGGCAACACCGCCGCCACCCAAACGCGCCGGCCATTCCGTGCCGATCTGCCAGTCGAAGGCCGTGCGCCTTCGCTGGATGGTGCGGTCGAATGGCTGAACTCGCCGCCGCTCACATCCGAGCAGCTCCGCGGCAAGGTCGTGCTTGTAGACTTCTGGACCTATTCCTGCATCAACTGCATACGCACCGTACCCTACGTCCGCGCCTGGGCGGAGAAGTTCAAGGATCAGGGCCTCGTGGTGATCGGCGTGCACGCCCCGGAATTCGCCTTCGAGAAGAAGATCGACAATGTCAGGCAGGCCGTCCGTGACTTCCAGATCGCTTATCCGGTTGCAATCGACAACGACTACAGGATCTGGCGTGCCTTCGAAAACAGCTACTGGCCGGCGCATTACCTGATCGATGCCAAGGGGCAGATCCGCTACCACCATTTTGGCGAGGGCAATTATCGCCAGACCGAGCAGGCGATCCAGGACCTCCTGCGTGAAGCAGGCAGCGACATGCCGGCAAGTGCTCCAGTGAACCCACATGCCAAGGGTGCCGAAGCGAGCCCGGATCTGGAGAACATCGGTTCCGGTGAAACCTATCTCGGTTACCAGCGGGCAGCGGGTTTTGCATCTCCGGAAACTCTGCGGACAGGCATTGCCAGCGAATATTCAGTGAGAGAGCTAGGCCTTAACGAATGGGGTCTCGCCGGAACCTGGACCATCGGTGCCGAACAGGTGATGCTCGACCGCGCCGAAGGCAGGATCGCATCCCGGTTCAGCGCCCGTGATCTGCATCTCGTCCTTGGTCCCGGCAAGGCAGGCAAGCCCGTCCGTTTCCGTGTGACGATCGATGGCAAGGCGCCCGGAGCAGATCACGGCGCAGACATCGATCCCGACGGCAATGGCATCGTGACCTCGACGAGACTTTACCAGCTCATTCGCCAATCCGGCGACGTGGAGGCACGCAACTTCGAGATCCGCTTCCTCGATCCGGGCGTTGAAGCCTACGCCTTCACATTCGGCTGAGCCCGCCATTCTTCCGTGGCCCCCACAAAATCAAAGAAGGAGACTTAACATGCAGCGTCCTATTTCCACTTTTGCCATCGCATTTGCAGCAAGCCTCGCCGCCGTTGCAACACACGCCGCCGAGGTCAAGAACATCGTTATCGTCCATGGCGCGCTTGCGGATAGTTCCGGTTGGAAGAAGGCGACCGAAATCCTCGAAAAGCGCGGGTTCAACGTCACGATCGTGCAGCAACCGATAACATCGCTCGCCGACGACATCGCCGCGACCAACAGGGTACTTGCCATGCAGGACGGCGCGACACTGCTCGTCGGCCATAGCTATGGCGGCGTCGTGATCACTGAAGCGGGTCACAACGACAAGGTCGCGGGCCTCGTCTATGTCGCGGCCTTCCAGCCGGACAGGGGCGAGAGCCTGCTGACACTGGCAAGCTCGAAGCCATCCTCCGGAATGAACATTCGGGAGACGCCGGACGGTGAATATCTCTACCTGGACCCGGCGGCCTTCGCGAAGGACTTTGCCGCAGACCTGCCGCAGGACGAGACTGCTTTCATGGCGAAGGCACAAGTCTTTGCCTCCAAGCAATCATTCTCGGCCAAGGTCGGCGATCCCGCATGGAAGGAAAAGAAGAGCTGGTCGATCGTCGCTACTGAAGACCGCTCGATCAATCCCGACCTCGAGCGCGACATGGCCAGGCGCGCCGGCAGTCAGATAACCGAGATTGCCGCAAGCCATGCCGTCTTCATTTCCCAGCCCGAAAAGGTTGCCGATGTCATCGAAGCTGCCGCACGGCAGTCGGCAAACTAGGGGGCAGGTCTGTCGCTCCCAGGGCAGCAGCTATCATTTCCGGCCGCGCCCAAAATAAAGCGCGGCCGGGACGCGTTTCAGAAACCGCCAAGCTCGAGCCGCCGATCGATACCGATGCTGGTGAGAAACGCCTCGTCATGGCTGACGACCATCAAAGCACCATCATACGCTCGGAGCCCTTCCTCCACCGCCATGATGGAATCGACATCGAGGTGATTGGTCGGTTCATCGAGGATCAGCAATTGCGGCGGTTGCGGACCTCCCAGAGTGCAGGCGAGACCGGCCCTCAGCATCTGTCCGCCCGAGAGCGTTGCTACCGGCTGCAAAGCAGCATCGGCGCGGAACATGAACCGGGCGAGCGCCGCCCTGCAGGCATTTTCCCCTGCCTGCGGGTTGAGACGAAGGAAGTTGTCCCGGATCGACAGGTTTGCGTCGAGCAGGCTGACCTGCTGATCGAGGAATGCCAACCGGACCCCGATATGAACCGCCCCAGCAAAGGGCAAGAGAGCGCCTGTGATCACTGACAGCAGCGTCGTTTTCCCCGATCCGTTCGGGCCTGTAACAGCAAGGCGTTGTGGACCTGTGATCTCCAGAGAAAGATCACGAAGCACAGGTTGCTCGGCGGAATACCCCGCAGTCAGGTTCTGCAGCTTCAGCACGGTCTTCGTTGCAGGCAATCCGGTGGCCGGCAGCGAAACGGCAAGCGGCTGCAGGATTTCGATATGCTCGCGCGCCATCCTCAGGTCATCCATCGCCTCGCTTTTCAATCGGCTGGCGAGATTGGAACTGGCTCCGCTCGTCTGTTCGGCGCGCATCTTCAACCCGCCGGCAACGATGCGCGGCATGTCGCCACGCGCGGCCTTCTTTGCACCAGCGCCATCGCGACGCGCCTTGCGCTCCACCGCCTCCTGCGCCTTGCGCTTGACCTCCGACAACCGCTTTTCAGCATCGACCAGATCGTGTTGAGCAGAGGCCAGTTCCACCGCTTTTCGCTCGCGGTAGTGGCTCCAGCTGCCACCATAGCGGGTCGCACCCAGCGAGGTCATCTCGACGATCGCATCCATGGTTTCGAGAAGTTCCCGATCATGACTGACGACGATTGCACCGCTGCGCCAAGTCGCCAGAAAATCGGCAACCGCCGCACGCCCGTCACGGTCGAGATTGTTCGTCGGTTCGTCGAGAATCAGAAAGTCAGGAGCGGCATGAATTTGAGCGGCGAGCGCCACCCTTGTGCGCTGGCCACCGGAAAGTTGCGCAAGCGGGGTGGAGAGCGGCGTATCTAGGCCGACCCTTGCCAGCGCCCCTGCAACGTTCTCCTCCAGCAACCAGTCGACGTCGCCCAGTTCTTCCAGCGTCGCCGTTCCTTCCTGCGCACGCGCAAGCACGTCGAGCCCAGCGCGCACACCAAAGAGATCGGCAACAGTCTTGTCAGGCATCACCTGCACGCTCTGGCGTAGAACATGGATGCTGCCGGACACGGTAACAGCGCCCGAGGAAGGCAGCAATTCGCCGGCGATCAGCTTCAGAAGCGTCGTCTTGCCGACACCGTTGCGACCGACCAGTCCACCGCGTTCAAGACCGAAGCGAAGGTTGATGTTGGAAAAAAGTGTATGACCGTCAGGCGTCGACCACGAGAGGTCCGAAAGAGTAATGGAATGCAGCATGAATATCATTTTCCCGGATAACAAGGCTTTGTGGCTTTGTGATCGGGTTGAAATCCATGGTTCACCATCCTGTAGGTGCTGCTGACACTTATGCGATAGGCTGGAAAAGCGGCCTGTTCAAGGCGGAATTTTTGCCTGCCGGGTTACCTGAGATCGCGAGTAATTCAGATCAGTCCCTGGGCACGGTCGCACCAAGGCTCTTGAACGGATATGAACTGTAGACCGTTCGTTCCGATGGGCTAAGAGCCTGAGCAACCTTCTTTTGAGGCGTAGTGCGAGTTGTGGGATCGGCCGGTGCCGCCACGCTAGAATGTAGCTGCACCGCTGCCCCAGGGGCCATGGTGGAAGTCTTTGCCGTCGACGCGGTCGAAGCCGTGTGCGCCGAAGAAGTCACGTTGTGCCTGGATGAGGTTGGCGGTGCCGCGACCCTGGCGGTAGGCGTCGAAATAGGTGAGCGCCGACGTCAGCGCCGGAACCGGCAAGCCTGCCTGGAGAGCCGCGCCGGCGACGCGACGCAGAGCCGGCAGCGAGTCCTTGACCATGTCGGAGAAGGCAGGCGTCACGATGAGGTTTGCAGCGTCAGGCGCGTTGGTGAAGGCTGAGGTGATCTCGTCGAGGAACTGCGAGCGGATGATGCAGCCGTCGCGCCAGATCTTGGCGATGACAGGCATCGGCAGCGACCACTTGAACTCGCGTGAGGCTTCCGCCATCACCGCGAAACCCTGAGCGTAAGCGCCGATCTTGGCAGCGAAAAGAGCCAGTTCCAGATCCTTGATGAGTTCGGGACCATAGGTAATCGGGAATTTGTATTCCGGCTTGCCGAAGATCTTCTCGGCGGCTTCGCGCTCGGTCTTCATCGACGACAGGCTGCGGGCTGCGACGGCCGCTTCGATCGCCGTTGCCGGGATGCCCATGTTCTGCGCTTCGATCGCCGACCACTTGCCGGTGCCCTTCTGGCCGGCCTTGTCGAGGATCATGTCGACCATCGCGCCGCCGGAAATCGGATCCGTTGCCGCCAGGACCTTTTCGGAGATCTCGATCAGGTAGGAGTTCAGGCGAGCCTTGTTCCATTCGCCAAAGATGCCGCTGATCTCCTTGGCGCTCTTGCCAAGACCGTCACGCAGGATGCCGTAGATTTCGGCGATCATCTGCATGTCGGCATATTCGATGCCGTTGTGGATCGTCTTGACGAAGTGACCGGCGCCATCGTTGCCGAGCCAGGCAACGCACGGGTCACCCTTGTACTTGGCGGCAATCGACGTCAGCACTTTTTCGACGCGCTTCCACGAATCCTCGGTGCCACCGACCATGATTGACGGTCCGTGACGCGCACCTTCCTCGCCGCCGGAAACACCCATACCGATGAAGGTCAACCCGGTATCCTTGAGCCGGTCGAAGCGTGCGGTCGTGTCGCGGAAGTTGGCATTGCCGGCGTCGATCATGATGTCGTTCTTCTGCAGATAGGGACGCAGCGCCTCCATCTGCTGATCGACGGCCTCGCCGGCCTTGATCATGATGATGATCGGGCGCGGCGGCCGGATCGCCTCGACGAATTCCTCGATCGTCCTGCAGGGAATAATCTGCTTCCTGAGGTCGCCGGCGCTCTCGTAGAATTCATCCGTCTTTTCAGGGGTACGGTTGAACACGGCAATCCTGTTGCCCTTCTCCGCGATGTTGAGCGCCAGGTTGGAACCCATGACCGCAAGGCCGATCAGCCCGATTTCTGCCTTTTCCATGTTGCCTCAGTGCTTTTGGGCGTTCGAACTGATCAGAACGCGAGCTGGACTTTCATCGACTTCGTGCGGTCACCGGCTGCTTCGAAGGCGCTCACGGCGTCCTCTAGTGGATAGGTGCCGGTCAGCAATGGCTTCAGATCGACTCGCCGCTGATTGATCAGATCGACCGCAAGCCCGAACTCTTCATGGAACCGGAACGTTCCCTTCATCTCGATTTCCTTGGCAACCACCATGTTTTGCGGAATCGAGACATCACCGCCCAGGCCGAGCTGGACAAGCGTAGAGCGCGGACGAAGGACCTCGAGGCCAGAACGAACTGCTCGCTCATTGCCCGACGCCTCGAACTGGACGTCGAAGTATCCCTTGTTCGCGGAGTAGGCCGAAAGTTCTTCCGGATTGTTGGCAACGTTGATGACGCGATCGGCGCCGATTTCCAGAGCTTTATGCAAGACCGCGTCCATCACGTCAGTCGCGACGACTTCACGCGCGCCGTGCGCACGCGCCGCGATGATCGCCAGTGCTCCAATCGGGCCACAGCCTGAGACGAGAACGCGCTTGCCGAGCAGGGGGCCCGCGCGATTGACGGCGTGAAGCGTCACGGCGAAGGGCTCGGCCATGGCTGCCTCATTGATCGAGATGCCTTCGCCAACCTTGTGGCACTGCCAGGCTTCGGCGACCAGCCGCTGGCGGAAGGCGCCCTGGATGTGCGGCATGGGCATGGCGGAACCGTAGAACCGCATGTTCAGGCAGTGGTTCTGCGCCCCGCGCAAGCAGTATTCACAGGCATTGCATGGACGGCTTGGCGACACCGCCACCCGATCGCCAACGGCAAAGGTCGAAACGCCCTCGCCCAAGGCCTTGATCGTACCTGCCACCTCGTGCCCGAGGATCATCGGTTCGCGGACACGTACCGTCCCGAAGCCGCCGTGATTATAGTAGTGCAGGTCGGAGCCGCAGATGCCGCCAACCTCGATGGCGACCTCTACCTGTCCGGGCAGAAGTGCTTCGACCTCGCGCTCTTCGACGCGGAGATCCTTCGCTGCGTGAATGACGATCGCTTTCATCTTCTCGTCCTCAAACGACCGGCGTCGGCAGGGGTTTGCCGGAAAAATGCGCTGCCAGATTGTCGCGCACGAGTTGGCCCATGGCCTTGCGTGTCTCGACGGTGCCCGACCCGTGATGCGGCTGGAGCACGACATTGTCGAGTTCCAGGAACCGTGGATCGATCTTCGGCTCGTTGTAGAATACATCCAGACCGGCGGCCTTGATGGTACGATGCTGGAGGGCTGTGATCAGCGCTTCCTCGTCGACGGTCGATCCGCGTGACACGTTGACAAGGATGCCCTCGGGACCCAGTGCTTCAAGAACTGTCCCATTGATGATGTTCTTCGTCGCATCCCCGCCCGGAACGATGACGATGAGGAACTCCGCCCAACTGGCCAAAGCGGTCAGATCAGGTTCGTGCGCGTGGGGCACCTGCGGCTGCGGGGTGCGGGAGAAGTAGCGAATGTCGCAGTTGAACGCGGCAGCCCGACTGGCGATCGCCTTGCCGATGCGCCCCATTCCAACAATTCCGAGACGCTTTCCGGTGACGCGGGTGACGAGCGGCATCGCAGTCTTTCCCCACTGCCCGGATCGCACAAAGACATCCGCTTGCGGCATGAGACGCGCGGTTGCCACGAGCAGTCCGAGCGCAATGTCCGCGACGTCGTCCGTCAAGACATCGGGCGTATTGGTAACGCGAATCCCATGCTCCCGCGCATGCGTCAGATTGACCGCATCCGTACCGACGCCATACACCGAAACCACTTCGAGCTTCGGAAGGCTCTGCATCAGCTCCGCGGAGGCGCCGAGTTCACCGCGCGTGGCAATGGCGCGGATGTTCCCGCCGACCTCTCTGACGAATGCGTCGCGATCGGCGGCCTCGTACAGCTTGTGGACCACATACCGGTCCTCAAGATCGACCATATCCCATTGCGGATAGGGGCCAGCGAGCAGGATTTCGGGCTTGGACATGGTTCCTCCGTCAGATTGCTGTTTCAGCGCGCCGATAGGCGATCGTTGCAGCGTGTGCGATGGCGATCGAGACAATCCGCTCGACCGACTGGTCAATTTCGATGGTCATGACGTCGCGTTCGTCGGCCGGCAGCTCCAAAGTCTGCAGCTGGCTGTCGAGAAGCGAAAGCGGCATGTAGTGTCCCTCGCGGGCGGCCAATCGTGTCGCCAGCGTTGCGCGCGATCCCTGAAGAAAGACGAAGGTCACGGGTCCGGCGGCCCGTGACCTCAAGAGATCGCGGTAAGAGCGCTTGAGGGCCGAACACGAGACGACCGTCTCCGTGCCAGCTTTGAGTTCGTCCCCGAGGTTCTCGAGCCACGGCCAGCGGTCACCATCGTCAAGGGCGATGCCCGCTCTCATTTTCTCTACGCTTGCTTCCGGATGCCGGCTGTCGCCTTCGATGAACCGGTAGCCGAGCTGGGAGGCAAGCAGTTTGCCGACCGAGCTCTTTCCGCATCCCGACACACCCATGACGACGAGCGGGCCGAGGTTCGAACTAGAGACAGGTTGTGATGCCGCCGTCGACATAAAGCGTGTGTCCGTTCACAAAGGAGGAGGCCTTGCTGGAAAGGAAGACAGCAGCACCGACGAGTTCGTCGACATTGCCCCAACGGGCGGCCGGCGTGCGCTTTTCAAGCCAGGCGGAAAACTCGGCGTTGTCGACGAGCGCTTGATTGAGCGGTGTCTTGAAGTATCCCGGCGCAATGGCATTGACCTGGAGTCCATACTTGGCCCAGTCGGCACACATGCCGCGCGTCAGGTTCTTCACGGCACCCTTTGTGGCCGTGTAGGGAGCAATTCCGGGACGAGCAAGTTCGCTCTGGACGGAAGCAATGTTGATGATCTTGCCGGCGCCGCGCTTGATCATGTGGCGGGCAACGGCCTGACCTACATAAAACACACTCGAGACGTTCGTTGAGAGAAGCGCCTGCCAGCGGTCTGCCGGAAAGTCCTCGAGAGGCGTACGAAACTGCATGCCCGCATTGTTGATCAGAACGTCGATCGGGCCGACCTCGTTCTCGATCTTGTCTACACCTTGTTCGACCGCCTTGGCGTCGGTGACATCAAAATCGGCAGTGACAGCCTGATGCCCCGAATTACCGAGATCTCTCGCGGCCGCAGCCAGCTTTTCCGGATCTCGGCCATTCAAGACAAGGCTCGCACCGTGCTCCGCGAGCCCCTTCGCCAATGCCAGCCCGATGCCCTGAGAGGACCCCGTTACAAGGACCCTCTTTCCGGAAAGATCGAAGAGCGGATAGGTCATTGTCTACTCCAAAGCTCCAAGCCGGCTCAAGCTTCTACGACCAGTCCCTTGGCCTTCAGCACAGCCTCGAGATTGGACACTTCAACGACTGACTTTCCAGCCTTGTAGGCGGCGATATAGCCAGCTTCGGCGTCCTCGCGGGCCTGCGACAGCTTGGCGACATCCAGCGCCTCGTTCTTCCTGACGACAACGAGGCCGTCAGCATCGCCGACGATGATGTCACCTGGATTGATGATTTCGTCCCCGATCGTGATCGGCTCGTTGGTTGCTCCGAGCGTTTCTTTCACCGTACCCTTGATGCAGACACTCAGAGAGAACACCGGGAAACCGAGCTCACGCAGCTGAACCGTGTCACGAACACCCGTGTCGGTGACGAGGCCACCGATCCCCTTGGCAAGGCAGGCGTTTGCCAGAACGTCGCCGAAGGAACCAGCTTCCTCATATTCCCCGGCGGAGACCACGATGATGTCGCCAGGCTGGGCGTAGTTGATCGCGACCTGGAGCATGATGTTGTCACGCGGCGCGCACTTGACAGTAAACGCGGGGCCGCAGAGCTTCATGCGATGATCGACCGGCTTGATGCGCGACGAAAGTGCGCCCTTGCGGCCCTGGGCTTCGTGGATCGTTGCAGGCGAGAATTTGGCGACGGCGGCGATCTCGTCCTTGGACGGACGCTCAATCTTCTGGTTCAGCTTGATCATCTTTTCCTCCTTGGCGGGCAAATGATCTTCGTCTGCCCGATGCTGGCAGCGTTTTATCAAGGCGTAGATCCATCGCACAAATATATGTTCTGGATGTCAGCTATAACTTATCTGTATGCAAGAGCATGCGCGCGATAGCCCGTTCGCACGGCAGTGCGTCCGCCGACATGCAACAGCGAGGGGCGGCCTGAAACGAGAAGGATGACCAGACCCTAGTGAAGGATCTGGCTGAGGAACAGGCGCGTGCGCTCGTGCTGCGGATTGTCGAAGAAGCTCGCGGGATCGTTCTGTTCGACGATCTGCCCCTGGTCCATGAAGATGACGCGGTTTGCGACCTGACGCGCAAAGCCCATTTCATGGGTGACGCAGAGCATGGTCATGCCTTCTTCGGCAAGGCCGACCATGGTGTCGAGCACTTCCTTGACCATTTCCGGGTCGAGCGCCGAGGTGGGTTCGTCGAAGAGCATGATCTTCGGCTTCATGCAAAGCGAGCGGGCAATCGCCACGCGCTGCTGCTGGCCGCCCGAGAGCTGGCCCGGGTACTTGTGTGCCTGCTCCGGGATCTTGACGCGCTTCAGATAGTGCATCGCCACTTCTTCCGCTTCCTTCTTCGGCATCTTGCGCACCCAGATCGGTGCGAGCGTGCAGTTCTCCAAGATGGTCAGATGAGGGAACAGGTTGAAATGCTGAAACACCATGCCGACCTCGCGGCGAACCTCGTCGATCTTTTTCAGATCGTTGGTGAGCTCGATGCCGTCGACGATGATCTGGCCCTTCTGGTGTTCCTCGAGCCGGTTGATGCAGCGGATCATCGTCGACTTGCCGGATCCCGAGGGACCGGCGATGACGATCCGTTCGCCGCGCATCACTTTCAGGTTGACGTCGCGCAGCACGTGGAAATCGCCGTACCACTTCTGAACGTTTACAATATCGACTGCGGGGAACGTGTCTGACATAGGGCGTTGTCCGAGAAGGCCTGGCTAGTGGCTACGGTTGACGGCGGACAGGAACGAGCGAACCTCGGAGGGCGCATCTTCGGAGAAGAAGGCGGCGGGCTCGCCGTTGAACTTGAGTTCGCCTTTCTTCAAAAACCAGATTTTATCCGACACCTCGCGAGCGAACCCCATTTCATGGGTGACGCACATCATCGTCATCCCCTCCTCGGACAGTTTTCTGAGGAGCTTCAGAACTTCACCGACCATCTCCGGATCAAGCGCGCTTGTCGGCTCGTCGAGAACGAGAACCCCGGGAGTCAACACGAGCGACCGCGCGATCGCGACGCGCTGCGACTGACCGCCGGATATATCCGCTGGAAGCGACTGTGCCCGATCGGCAAGTCCGACACGTGCGAGCATTTCCATCGCGGCTTCGGCCGCATCCTTTCGGGACTGCCCACGAATACGCTGCAGCGGCAGCATGACGTTTTCAAGGACCGTCAGATGCGGGAAAAGGTTGAATTGCTGGAAGACGAAACCAATGCCTGTCCGCAATTTGTTGACATCGACGCCGGCGGCATGGATGTCGGCGCCGTCGATGGTGATCTTGCCCTCCTGGATCGGCTCCAATCGATTGACGGTCCGCGCAAGCGTCGACTTGCCCGATCCGGACGGCCCGCAGAGCACTACGGTGCTACCCTTCGGCACGCTCGCCGATATCGACCTCAAGACCTGGATAGCGCCGAACCACTTCGAGACGTTGCTGAACTCGATCATGCCAGGGCCTCCACGACGACGCGTCCCGTCCGTCTCCTGGCGATCCGGCGTTCGAGCCAGTTCGTCGACTGCGAAAGGCAGAAGCACAGGATGAAGTAGGTTGCGGCGAGGATGCCAAAGATCTGCAGCGGCTTCGTTACTTCGTTCGAGTTGACCTGCAGCATCACATAGGACAGTTCCGAGACCGCGATGATCGAGCCGAGAGAGCTTTCCTTGATGATCGTCGTCAACTGATTGATGATGCCAGGGATCACGTTGAAGAGCGCTTGGGGCAAAACGACCCTGAAAGTCGTTGGAATGTATCCAAGGCCCAATGCCTTTGCAGCTTCAACCTGCCCTTTCGGCAGGCCCTTAATCCCGGCGGCCACGATCTCGCCGAGATAAGCGGTCTGATAGATCACGATGGCCGCCACGAGCGTTACCGTCGCGTCGATCGGAAAGCCGATCAACATCGGCAGCGCGAAGTAAGCCCAAAAGATCAGCATCAACAGCGGTATCGCCCGCACGGAATGAACGAACCCTGCAGCGAGCTTTTGAAGCCAAACCACGTTGCCTGTTCGCGCCAGCGCGACAAGAACACTGCACGGGAATGTCGCGAAGAGGCTGACAAACGAGATGATGAGGGTAAGCGCAAGTCCACCGAGCTTGCCGTGCGGATACTCGCCGACAAGCAGCATCAATCCGTATTCGTGGAGAATTTCCAACATTACTTGACCCGCAACTGGAAGCGCTTTTCGAGCAAGGAAGATGCCCACATGATCGCGAAGGAAATAACCATGTAGATTACCGTGGTGATCCCATAGGCTTCGAAGATCCTGAACGACTGCTCTTCCACATATCGCGCCTGATAGGAGAGTTCCGCGACGCCAATGGCAGCGCCAAGACTGGTCGCCTTGAACAGGATCAGCGTCTGGCCGAGAAGCGCAGGCAAGGCGAGCCTCCAGGCCTGCGGCAGGATCACCCACCGCATGGCGCCGAGATAAGTCAGGCCGATCGACCTTGCCGCCTCCATCTGCGCCGGATGGATCGATCGCAGCCCGCTTCGGAAATCCTCGGACATGTAGGCGGCCTTGTTGAGGGCCAGGGCGACGATCGCGTAGCCCATCTCGGCACCGATATCGTTCAAGAAATCGTTGACGGAGTCAGGGAGGATAACAGCGAAACCGAAATACCAGACAAAAAGCTGGATCAGGATCGGCACATTGCGATGGTACTCGACAAAGGCAGCGACCATGAAGTTGGTTGGCTTGAATTCGGTCGCCCGGATAACGGTCAGGACGACCGCCAGAACCAATCCGAGTGCCCAGGAGACAACGAAGAGGATCATCGTCGCCTCCAGGCCCTGCAGGATCATGTCGAGATACTGGCCCTGCAGGACCTTGCCGAAGTCGAGTTGGTAACCCATACGATTAGGTCCTGGACAATCAGTTGGTAAACCAGGTTTCCTGGGGCTTACCGAATTCAAACTTGCGCGTGGATTTCAGCTCCGAATCCTTGCCAAGCCACTTGTCGTAAAGCTTCTGGCCCTCGCCTGAAGCCTCCAGTTGCGCGAGAAAATCATCGGCGGCCTTTACCAGCTCGGGTGATCCCTTGCGGAACGCGAAACCCGAAGGCATCGACAGCAGTGGCTCATCCAGGAAACGCAGCGCCTTGATACCGTCGCCGGCATTGCGTTCAACCGCCTTGCCTTCGGAATAGCGATAGACCGTGGCCTTTACCTTTCCCTGCTGGAGAGCCAGGAACGAGGCAGCACTCGTCTCGAATGACAGCACGCGGGCGTCCGGCAGCCGCTTTTCGGTGAGCGGGATGAGAACCGAGCCCTTCACGAGACCCATTCGTTGACCCGAGAGGTCATCGACCTTCTTGATGTCGGATTGATCGAGAACCACGAAGTTGAAATCTTCGGCAATGTATGCGCCGCTGAAATCAACCTGCTCGGCGCGCTCCTTGCTGTAGCTCAACAGAGATGCGAGCACATCGACACGGCCCTGTACCAACTCGGCCATGCGGGTCTGAGGCGAAACCGGGACCAGTTCGGCCGTCACTCCGATCGACTCGGCAAACTGCCGGCAAATGTCGATCTCATAGCCCGCGGGCTCGCGCGTCTTGGGATCCTGAAAACCAAGCGGCGGTGAGTTCGTCAGAACACCGCAAGTGATCTTTCCGGCTTTCTTGACGTCATCAAGTTGGTTTGCGGAAACGGTATAAGTCAATGCGGCAAATCCGATGACCGAAGCGGCAAGCAATTTCGTAAAGCTCATGATGTCCTCCTACAAAGCGTCCTCTCGCTCGCTAATCATTTAAGTTGCTTGCGCTATTCTCACAAATATATATTGAAGATGGCTATTATAGAAATTTGTTATGGGGGCATCACAAAGAGCGTGGCACTCGATCTCCTGAAACTGCGCTACTTTTCCAAGATCGCCGAGTTCGGCTCGTTCACACGCGCCGCGCACGAGCTGGGCGTCGCCCAACCTGCACTCAGCCTGCACATGCGCTCTCTCGAAGAACAGCTTGCAGTTCAGCTGTTGACCCGTACACCGAGAGGCGTGGTCGTGACCGAAGCAGGTACCACGCTGCTGACGCATACCCAGGCCATCCTCAAGGCTTTAGACCAAGCCGAGGCGGCGACGAAGGAGCAAGCAAAAAACCCGACAGGCGATGTTTCCCTCGGCGTACTCGCATCCATCGCGCCTTTGATTGCCGTACCCATCCTGAAGATCTGCGAGGAACGGTTTCCGAAGATCCGACTGACGATTAGCGAAGGCGACAGCCAGACCTTGCGGGGTGCGATCGAAACGAAGGCGCATGATCTCGCCGTCAACCTCGGCGAAGTCGCCCGCCCTACGGCATCTCCTCTATTCGACGAGATGCTCTACGCCGTCGGCCCCTCCGGACATTTTACCCAGGACGGCTCGTCCATTTCGATCAGCCAGGCGCTCGAACTCCCCCTTATTCTGCCGACGCGCCGGCATGGTATCCGCATTCTCCTCGAGCGTGAGGCACTCATCCTCGGAAAGGCGATCAACATCGTGCGCGAGATCGAGGGGCTTGCGAGCACCAAGGCCGCCATCGGTGCCGGCTTCGGCTTCACTGTTCTTGGCCGCGGAGCGATCTTCGAAGACTTCCAGAAAGGCGCCTTGTCAGTGCTTCCGCTGGCGGGCAAGGGATTTACGCGACGCCTGGTCCTCGACAGCCCGGTCGATCACCCCCAGACCAAGGCCGTCCTCGAGGTCAGAAACATCCTTCTTGAAGTCGTGCACAACCTTGGCGAACAGGGCAACTGGTCGTGCGTCGGGCGGGAGCGGGCATAGCGCCCTCTCCGACGGCACGGGCGACCACACATAGAAAATGATGGGGTGGCAGGAGTGACCCGCCACCTCATGACTTGAAGTCAAAAGCATCTGGAAGGCGTTGCGCCAACGCTGTTCAGGGAATCGGGTCGAACTTCAATTCGGACAGCGGCACGACCTTGTCGGTGCGGGTCATCTTGTATTCGGTGTTCGGGCCGAGCCAGGTATCCCAGATCTTGTTGATCTCACCTGAATCGTCCAGTTTGTGCAGGATCTCGTTGACCTTCTCGGTCAGCGCCGGCTGGTCCTTCTGCATGCCGATACCGATCGGCTGATAAAGCATCGGTTCCTCGACCATGCGCATTTTCTTGCCGCGGACCTGGGATTCGTTGACAAGCTTGGTGATGGTCATCGTGTTGGCGACCATGCCGCGCGCCTTGCCCTGCTGAAGTGCGAGGTAGGCCGAGCCTGTGTCCTGGAAGGTCAGCGGTTCCGACTTGTTGAGTTTGATCGACAGCTCTGAAGTCGATCCCTTGCTAGAGGCCAGACGCTGACCCTGATAGTCCGCCTTGCTCTTGCCCTCATCGTCGGCCGGAACCATCAGCATTTCCTTGGCGACATAATAGGGATCGCTATATTGAATTTGTTCGGCGCGGCTCAGCGTATAGGCGAGATTTGCGACGGTGATGTCGACGCGGCCAAGCTTGACCTCCGACACGCGGGCCTCGACCGAGATCGGCTTGATCTCGGCGGCGACACCGAGTTCGCGGGCGACTGCCTTGCACAGATCGACATCGAAACCGACCATTTCGCGGGTCTTCAGATCCGGAGAAGAAAAGGGAGGAACGTCGGCATAGGTGGCACAACGCAGCGTCTTGTTGGCAAGAATCTCATCGAGCTGATCAGCTTTCGCGGGGAGCGCCAAGGCACCCGCGAGTGCCAAACTTACTGTAATGCATTTCCAGTTCATTGCTGTTCTCCGTCGTTATGAAGTCTTGCTCGTCAGTGCCGCAGGTCCGATAGGAAGCGCTGGGCGCGCGGATGACGAGGATTCTTGAAGAATTCATCGGGTGTGGCACTCTCAAGGATTTGGCCGGCATCGATGAACCAGATGCGGTCTGCGACATCGCGTGCGAAATTCATCTCGTGCGTGACGCAGAGCATTGTCATTCCCTCGGCCGCCAGGTTCTTCATGACCATCAAGACCTCTCCGACCATTTCGGGGTCGAGCGCACTTGTCGGTTCGTCGAAGAGCATCACCGGAGGCTCCATTGCGAGCGCGCGCGCGATCGCCACGCGCTGCTGCTGTCCGCCGGATAGTTGTGCAGGGAAGGAATTTGCCTTGTCGGCAAGGCCTACCCGGTCGAGAAGCTTGATTGCCTTCTCCCGAGCAACACTTGCGGGAACCCCCTTTATCTTGATCGGCGACATCGACACGTTTTCGAGAACCGAGAGATGGGGAAAAAGATTGAAGTTCTGGAAGACGAAACCAATCCGACTGCGCAATCTGTTGAGCTCGGAGGCACGCATCTTCGCGTGGATGTTCTGCCCCTCGAATTCAATCGCACCGCTGTTGATCTCCTCGAGGCGGTTGACCGTGCGGATCAAGGTCGATTTTCCCGAGCCTGACGGCCCGCAAATAACCACCACCTCGCCGCGCTTGACCTCGGCGTCGATGCTCTTGAGGACCTGATAGTCACCGTAGCTCTTGCTGACGGCTGCAAGGCGAATAGCCTGCCCATCCTGCGGCTTTGACTGAGGCGCGGTCATAGTTGCTCCGTAAGTGTCTTGAGGGGCAGGCTTTCGGCTGGCAGGCGAACATTGACCGGCCCGGCGCGGCGGCGCGCGATGCGCTTTTCGACGCTGTTGGCAACGAAAGCGAGTGTCCAGCACAGCACGTAATAGACGAGGGCAAGCACCAGGAAGACCTGGAACGGCTGCGTCAGCAGCTGATTGTTGACCTGGCTTGCAGCGAAGGTCAGATCCGGGACGTTGATGACATAGCCGAGCGTCGTATCCTTGATCGTCGAGACGAAGGTCGAGATCATGCTTGGGATCATGTTGTAGAGAGCCTGCGGAAGAATGACGTAGCGCATCGCTCCCATGTAGCTGTGACCGAGAGCGCGAGCGGCATCCATCTGTCCCTGCCCGAGCGAGACGATTCCGGCCCGCACCACTTCGCTCAGGAAGGCGCCCTCATAGATCACCAGCGTCACGAGCATGATCCAGAAGCTCGGTACGTCGACCCCTGTCCACAGGGGCACGACGAAGTAGCACCACAGGATGAGCATCAGCAGCGGCACGCCACGGGTAACGTAGACGAGACCTGTAACCGGCCAACTCAGGAGTCTGAACTTCGAGAGGCGAGCAAGAGCCAGCAGAATGCTGAGCGGAAATGCAAGGGCGATGGCAAGGGCGGACAGAACAAGCGTGTTCGCCAAGCCGCCAAGCGGACCGTTCGGATATTGGCCGATCAACAGGAGCAGCCAGTAGTCCTTTATGATGTTGACGATATCCTGGATCATCGGCGGGCCCTCAGAGCGGGATCTGCGCGCATGGAGATGGCAGCGCTGGCGCCCATGATGATGAGCGAGAAGAACAGGTAGATCACCGTGCCAATCAGGTAGATTTCGAACGTCCGGAAGCTGACGTTGTCGATCTCCTTGATGGCGTGGGTCAGCTCCGAAGCGCCGACGACGATCGCCAGGCTGCTGTTCTTGAACAGGGAGACGGAATGATTGATGAGCGGTGGAAGCGCATTGCCCACGCCCTGTGGCATGATGACGAAGCGCATGGCCGAGACGTAACCATGTCCAAGCGCCTTGGCTGCTTCCATCTGGCCGGGACTCACGGCACGAAGGCCCGAGCGAAGGTCCTCGCTGAAGTAGGCCGCCTGACAGAGGCCAAGTCCGATGACCGCGAAAATCGCTTCGGCGTTATGGTTGGCCAGCCATCCGGTTACGCCATCCGGCATGAGAGTGTAGATGCCAAAATACCAGAGCATCAACTGCACAAGCGTCGGGACGTTACGGTGATAGGATACATAGGCCTTGACCACCGGTTCTGCGAAACGGATCGCAGAAATTCGTAGTCCGAGCAGCAGGATCGCCAGCGTCATCGCCAAGACCCAGGAGCCGATATAGATGACGAATGTCATCTGGACACCATGCACGAGCATGGAGAGATAGTCGGGGTTGGAAAGGATCGCCGAGAGATCGAACCCGCTCACGGCTTTGCCCTCTCATCGGCCTTGTCGCTCACAGGCGACTGAGGCTTTGCGGTCTGCAAGCCACCCATGACCTGAAGAGTCGGCGTAATCTCCATGTGCCCGATGTTCACCGCAACAGGCGCTGCGATTGCAAACGCGATGGCGTCGGCGATGTCGCTGGCCTGCGGCAGCTCGAAGCCGTCGATGAACCGCTCACGGATGCTCGGATCGTTGCCATGCACATGATTGAAGATATCTGTCGCAACCCGACCCGGGCAGATTTCGGTCACGCGGACGCGCTTGCCGAAGGCATCGATGCGCAACTGGTTCGACAACATGGCGACGCCCGCCTTGACGGCATGATAGGTCGAGTTGCCGCCAAAATTATAGTTCCCGGCAATCGAGGAGATGTTGATGACGTGGCCGCGGTCGCGTGCGACCATGCCCGGAACGATCAAACGGCAGATATGGAGGACGGCGCGAAGGTTGACGTCGACAAGCAGGTCGATATCGGCCTCGTCTGCCTCCAGGAATTTCTTTGGGCGATCGACACCTGCATTGTTCACGAGAATGTCGAATTCCATGCGCCCGGCAAGGTCGGCAATAGCCTGCCGGTTGGTCACATCGATGGCATGTGCGATGCATCCCGTGCGGGCAGCAAGTTCGTTCAGGGCTTTCTCGCTGCGAGCGACGGCATGGACCTCGATGTTCTCCCGGCAAAGCCGTTCCACCACCGCTGCACCGATACCGGATGAGGCTCCTGTCACCAAAGCTGTCTTGTAATCTGCGAAAGGCATCTCGGTTCCCTTTTTGTTGGCTCGGACCTTAGCGGAGCTTTGGACCCTTGCCTAAGACCGATTATTTCTGACCTAATAAGCAAGTCTTATGGACAGGAACGCCTCTATCCACGCCGTCAGATTCAGGCTACTGCCGGCCGGCGCTCGATAGGGATGGCAGGTCGCATGCGTTGCAAAACCCGCCGGCGCCAGTAAATATGAACGCCCAAAAGCATTGGAGCGCCCGGCCCAGATGGATATCAAGCGCCTCAAATCCTTCATCGTCATCGTCGACAGTGGCAGCATCACTCGGGCCGCCGACATTCTGCATCTTGCCCAGCCGGCGCTCAGCCAGCAGCTGGCCGCACTCGAAGAGCATTTTGGACAGAAGCTGCTCATTCGCAGCCAGCAGGGGGTCAGCATGACCGATGCCGGCCACGCTGTTTACCGCCACGCGCAGATCATTCTGAGGCAAATGGAACAAGCCCAGGCGGACGCTTCTGCCGCTGGAAATTCGCTGGCGGGCCGCGTTTCAGTCGGACTGGTACCGTTCAGCAGCGCGGCGACGCTTTCGGTCGAACTCCTGGCAGAGACGCGCAAACGCCACCCGGGCATTCTGTTGCACCTGACCGAAAGTGTCGGGCAGACCTACAGCCAGATGATCATGAACGGCCGGCTGGAAATGGCGCTCATTCACGGCGTCGGCCCGATCAAGGGCGTTCGTTTCGAGCCCATTCTCAGCGAGGAGTTTTACCTCGTCGCGCCGAAGGATTTTTCGATTGAAGCGGATGCAAAACCGGTTCCGGTCAGCGCTCTGGACGGCATCCCGCTCCTGCTTCCGCCCTCCTACAACTTCGTGCATCGTGCCATCGAGACCGCATTCACGCGCAGCAGGATCAATCTGAGAGTGGTCGCAGAGGTCGAGGTCGTCAGGACACTGGCACGCGCCGTATCTAGCGGCTTGGGGGCAACGATCATGCCGAAGGCCATTGCCGACCGCATCGTCACCGAATCGAGCGAGCCTCTGGTCTGCCGCCTTGTTTCCCCGAGGATTGAAGAAACACTTTCCCTGTGCACTTCCGACCAGAGTGCGCTGTCAGAACCCGCACTTGCGGTTCGCGACATCCTGGTCGAACTGACAGAACGGCTCAAGGTCTAGGAGCCCGCTAACGCGGGCTCCGCGCTATGTTGCCTTAACGCATTTCACCGCAGAACTGCGCGATCCTGGCGCATCCCTCGCGAAGCATTTCCATGCTCGTCGCGTAGGAAATACGGAAATATGGGCTCATCCCATAGGCCGCGCCCTGGACTGTCGCGACATGGTGCTCATCGACCAGTCCCATGACGAAATCGACATCGCTCTCGATCTTGCGCCCGCCCTTGGTCGTCTTACCGATCATGCATGCCATGTTGGGATAAACATAGAAGGCGCCTTCGGGCTTGTGACAACGAATACCATCGATCTTCGAGAGTGTGTCGACCACGAAGTCGCGACGTTCCCGATAGATCGCTGCTCGCTCCTTGAGAAGATCCTGGGGACCGTCCAAGGCGGCAATGGCTGCTGCCTGGGCGACCGTGGAAATGCCGCCGCTGTTCTGGCCGTTGACGTTGCTGATGGCGCCGATCAATTCCTTGGAGCCGCTGGCGCAGAAACCAAGTCTCCAACCGGTCATCGCGTAAGCCTTCGAAACGCCGTTCATCGTCAGCACCCTGTCGTGAAGCCGCGGTTCCACTTCGGCGATGGTGCAGAATTCGAAATCGTCGTAGACGAGGTGCTCGTAGATATCGTCTGTAAGTATCCAGACGTGGGGGTGGCGCAGCATGACTCCCGCGATCGCCGCCATCTCCGCTCGCGAACAAGCCGCGCCAGTCGGATTGTTGGGAAAATTGAGGATGAGCCACTTGGTTCGCGGCGTAATCGCAGCCTCCAGATCCTCAGCGCGGAGTTTGAAGCCGGCCTGCTCATAGCACGGTACGGGCACTGGTGCGCCACCCGCGAATTTGACGATATCGGCATAGCTCACCCAGGACGGCGTCGGAATCACGACCTCATCGCCCGCATTGCATGTCGCGAGCATCGCGTTGAAGATAACCTGCTTGCCACCGCCGGAAACTATGATCTGGCTGGCATCATAATCAAGATTGTTATCGCGCTTGAATTTCCGCGATATGGCTGTTTTCAGAGCCAGTGTTCCATCCATCGGAGGATACTTGGTGTCGCCGCCAAGAGCTGCGGCATGGGCAGCTTCTATCGCATGAACTGGCGTCGGAAAGTCTGGCTCGCCGGAGGACAGGCTCACCACTTTTATGCCTTTGGCAGCAAGTTCGCGAGCGCGCTGCGTCATTGCAGCGGATGCGGATATGGAAACATTCTTCAGGCGGTCGGCTGTGGAAGGCATGGTCAGATCTTTCGCTTTCGGGAAGATATGTGACGTGGGTTTGGTGGATTGCGTCAGGACGCAAGCTCGGAGACCGACGCAAGCTCGGCACCGGCATGGCTGATTTCACTTCGAATAAGCCTTGCGAGCTCGAGAGAGCCTGGGGTGTCACTGTGGACGAGGATTGACCGCGCAGGCATGTTGATCACCGTTCCGTCGATCGCCTCAACGGTGCCCTTGAGCAAAAAGCGGCGCACGCGGGCGCGTACAGAAGCTTCGTCTTTGACGAGAGCGCCCGGAAGTCCGCGAGCAACAAGCTTGCCGGCGGCATCATAGGCACGATCGGCAAGGAAGAGTGACAGCGTCCTGAGGTTGGAGCGCTTTGCAGCTCTTTCTATCTCGCTGTCCGGAGTCACGAAGATCACCAGTCTTGCATCGACCTTGGCGATCGCATCCATCATCAAGTCCGCAAGTTTGGGATCGCGGTTGACCATGTTGCCCATCGCCGCATGGAAGGAAAAGTGACCGACGGTCATACCCTCCGCCCTGGCGATCGCTTGAAGAGCACCCAGTTGATAGATCATCTGCTGGCGCAATTCGTCAGGCTGGAACGCTATCTCACGGCGGCCGAAGCCTGCCCTGTCCGGCAGCCCGGGATGGGCGCCAATCCCGACACCGTTTTCCTTCGCCAGGCGGACCATTCTCGCCATCGTATCCGGGTCTCCGCCATGGAATCCGCAGGCGATGTTTGCAGACGAGACGATGCCCATCATGGCCTCGTCGTCGCAAAGACGATACGGACCGAAGCCCTCCCCCATGTCGGAATTCAGATCGATCTTCACCGTTTCCTCCATTCGTGCCCGAGTGGCACCGTCATGCGATCACGCGTAGCGCGCGCTTGACCATTGTTGCCGTTCGGCGCACGTCCTCGACATAACGGTCGACGGACTGTTCCGTGGACCTTGCTTCAGCGTGGGTCGAGCGCACGAACTGGATCTTGGTTCCGATGCGCGCCTGGCCGAGACGCCATAGATCGCCTTCGATCACACCGGCGATCTTTGGATATCCGCCGGCGGTATTTGCATCGCTCATCTGAATGATCGGCTCGCCGCCGGGAGGTACCTGAACAACGCCGGGAACGACGCCATGAGAGCGCATTTCCACCGGTGCTTCCGGCTTGATCGGCTCGCCCGATAGTCGAAAGCCCGTCCGGTCGCTCTGCGACGAGATCCGCCAGGGCTGGCTCCAGAAACGCTTCGCGTCCGATGCAAAGAGCTCGTGCTCGCCCGCCGGAATTGCGCGAACCGGCAGCACATCATCGATAGCGGCAGGGAAAATTTCCCGCAGGGCGACAATAGGCTCGACGACGGCCACGGCGCGGTACGGCAGTTGACCGTCGGTCGGTGTAGTCGCTAGCTTGTCGCCTGCGGCAAGAGGGCGCCCGCCATTGCCGCCAAAACCACCGCGCAACGTCGTGCTTCGTGATCCCATGACAACCGGCACGTCCACGCCGCCGGCAACGGTGATATAGACACGGGCCATGCGACGAGGTTGGCGGATTTCCAGAACATCACTTGCCGCCGCGCGATGAATGCACCATGCCATCACCTCGCGACCGTTTAATGAAATCGTGCCGTCCGCACCCGTGACAGCAAAATCCGTAATCGCCGAGAAGCGTATCTTGAATGGAAATGTCTGCACCTCGATCGCAGCAGCGCCCTGCTCGTTGCCAAGCAGGACGTTTCCTACCCTGACCGCGAGCGGATCCATCGCGCCGCTGGCCGAGACGCCGATCGCGCGATAGCCTGGGCGGCCCAGATCCTGAACTGTATTGAGCGGGCCGGTCTGAACAATCTCGATCACAACTCGATCCTTTCAGGGAGAAAGCGTACGACGTCGCCGGGCGCCATGAGCGCAGGCGGGGATGACGTCGGATCGAACATCTTCTGGTCCGCGTGGCCGATGGAATTCCACCCATTCGGGCCGGTCAGCATCGCAACGCCGGTCTGCATTCCCCCGATTGTCACGGAGCCCCTCTCCATGCGCAGTGACGGCACCTTCTTGCGCGGCATGTAAATGCTGGGGTTGAGCCCGTGGAGGTAGCCAAAGCCGGGTGCGCTTCCAAGCGCGAAGACCCGGTACGCTGCTTCATGGTGGAGCCTGACAACCTCGCGATCGCTCAGGCCCGAGTGATCGCAGATAGCAGCAAGGTCAGTGGCATACTCGCCACCGTAGACAACGGGGATTTCAATGGTCTTCCCCTTCAAGTCCACGCTGCGCGCCTCCTGCCAGGCAGCCTGGAACCGATCAACGAAGAATTCGGGATCTTCCGGCGTCTCTTTCAGGATCGCGAGCAGATTGGTCATGCCCGGAATGACCTCTCCGACGTCATCCCATGCCGCGACAGAGCGTGCCACCGCCCAGATCAGTCGCTGCGCAGGCAAATCGAAGTCACCAGGAGCCTCAAGCAAAAAGGATCTGGCACCAATAAACGAAATGCGGGCACCCTCGCGGAGAATGGATGGGGCATCATAGCGAGACGAGTGATTGCTTGGCTGGATCGTCATGACTTTTTCTGGATCTCAAACAGGGGCGTTCCGAAACCTGTCAGGGTCTCGGGCTCAACAAGCTGCCGCCGAAGCAGACCGGAGTGAGGCGCGACCAAGGGAACAAGGACGGGGTCGACGGCCATGAATCCGAGGATTTCACCTTGCGCGATCCCGCGCGCTTCTTCGTCGGTGCCGACCGCAACGGGTCGGAAATAGCCGGCGATCGGCGCCTTGATGACGACAGTGTCCGCGGAGCTCACCGGCGCCATCTTCGAGTGGGAGACCTCGGCACCCCCGCCCGTCAAAGCAACGATCCTGATATGACCGTCCCGTGTAGTGATCTCCAGACCTTCGACACCAGCCCTTGTCAGCGCGTCGGAAAGTGCGGCTATCGTCACCGGATCCGTAAGACCGATCGCACTCATGCCGGTCTCCTCTGCTTGAGCCAGTGTTCGAGATAGTGGATGTCGGTCTCGCCGCGGCCGAACTCCTCATCATCAAGAAGAGCACGCAGGAAAGGCAGGTTTGTCGAGATTCCGCCGATCCGCGTCGCCGCCAAAGCATCGCGCATCCTGGCGATCGCAGCCGGCCGGCTCTCAGCGTGAACGATAAGCTTGGCAATGAGCGAATCGTAATAGGGCGAGACCCGATATCCTGCATGGATATGCGTATCGACACGAACGCCGGGGCCTTCGGGGAAGCTCAGTTCATCGATCGTGCCGGCCGATGGCAGGAAGCTGTTAGGATCTTCGGCATTGATACGGCACTCGATCGAGTGGCCAGTGCATTCGACCTCGGCCTGGCTGAGAGCCAACGGAGCGCCCTGGGCGATGGCGATCTGCTCCCTGACGATATCAAGACCGCTCGTCATCTCGGTGACCGGATGCTCGACCTGCAACCGGGTGTTCATCTCGATGAAATAGAACCGCCCGTCTTCGTAGAGAAATTCGAAGGTCCCGACCCCGCGATAGCCGATCTGCCGGCAGGCTTCGACGCAGGCTTGTCCGACAGGGCCGATCGTGTCGGCTGCAATCCCCGGGGCAGGCGCTTCTTCAACGACTTTCTGATGTCGGCGCTGCATCGAGCAATCTCGATGGCCAAGCCACACGGCATTGCCATGGCTGTCGCAGACGACCTGTATCTCGATGTGACGTGGATGCTGCAGGAACTTTTCCATGTAGAGTTCGGCGGAGCCGAACGCCTGACGAGCTTCCTCACGTGTCAGCGCGATCGCTTCATGAAGCTGTTCTGGCCCGGCTACGACGCGCATACCACGCCCGCCGCCGCCGCCCGCAGCTTTGATAATCACGGGATATCCGATCTCGCGCGCAGTGCGATCGACCAGTTCGCGGTCATCGGGGAGCGCCGTGTCCGGACCCGGAACACAAGGGACGCCGGCCGAAATCATGGCGCGCTTGGCGGCGATCTTATCGCCCATCGTAGCGATGGCGGAGGCCGGCGGACCGATGAAGACGAGGCCGGCCTGGTCAATCGCCTCTGCAAATGACGACTTTTCCGACAGGAAGCCGTAACCGGGATGGATTGCGCCGGCACCGGTCAGACGCGCGGCCAGCAGGATCGCGTCCTGGTTCAGGTAGCTCTTGGCGGCTGGCGAAGGTCCGATACATAGGAAGTGTTCGGCCGCTTCACCGTATCTCGCCGACCTGTCCGCCTCGGAGCAGATCATCACTGTCTTAAGGCCAAGCGCATGACAGGCCTTCTGAATTCTGGCTGCTATCTCGCCCCGATTGGCAATGAGCACAGTATCGAAGCGCCTATTGGCTTGGTCGAGGTCGAGGTCGAAGGGCTCGCTCATCCGGCAATCTCCGCAAGCATGTCACCCGTTTCGACTTCCGCACCATCGACATCGGTCAGCTGGATGATGCGACCCGCACGCGGTGCCGTGATCCGATTGAACACCTTCATGGCTTCGATAATGAAGAGGGTCTGCCCCTCCTCCACAGTGTCGCCGACCTTGACAAACGGCGGCTCACCAGGAGCGGGAGTGCGATGCAGGATACCGAAGACCGGAGCGGCTACTGTCTCGGAGGTTGCGCCACTCGTGGCAGGCGCTGGAGACGTCTGTGTTGCCGCCTGCGAAACAGTGGCTTGCGCGGCACTTTGATGATCACGTACGCGGAAGATGCGAACCGTCGTATCTTTTTCCGTGACGGACAGCTCGGTGACGTTCGACCGCCCCACGAAGTCAATCAAAGTCTTTATCTTCTCCAGGTCCATCAGCATCTCGGCACATTGGAATGCAACTACCGATTACGGCCCTGTGCCGATATCGGTCATTGAATTCGTAGCATGATGCTGATGGCGATGGGGTCAGACGAAGTTTTGATGACCGGCAGATTCTAAGCTGCGCCTCGAGCTGCCACTGATCTCGTAATGTCGGACTGATAGGCGAGAAAAGTGCCGCACCGCGGCCTGCGCACTCCGGAAATCCGTCCGTGATCGTTAAACAGGACAAGGCAGCGCTGGAGGCGAAAACCCTGAGCCAGATCTCGCAAGTAGCATGGGCCAGGGCGGACGATTTGGCCAAACGACACCGGCCCCGGAGCATCCTTCCCTTGCCGTCACAGGTTTGCCGGCCGACGATGCGGCGGGCAAACCGGAGTTTTGATCCCGATGTTCAACCGGCTCTTTGCTCTGCGTCTTTGACCGCCAGATCGGCCAGTGCAAGTGCTGCCTCTCGCGTTTTGGCGGCAGCGATAAAGCGGCCATTGTGGCAGAAGCTCGCGCCTTCAACGCCCGTTGCCATCTCGAGGTCGTTCCCGGTAAGTCCCGCCCAGGCCGCGGGAAGGTCGGCGCGCAGATCGAACCCCTCCTCGGAGCGGCGAATTCCGGTCAGGCACCAATCGGTCTCCCGAGGATGGATGACGAACAGCAGATGATCCGCACCTGCTTTGACGATGGCCGATCGAAACGGCATGCCCATCGGCAATTCGAGAACCCGGCCTTTTCCCACGGCCCCGATCGCCCGCAACACCAGCGCTTCGGCCCGCAGCTTGGCATTTATCCCTTCGATTTTCGCCTCGACGAAGCTCCCGGCTATCGCCGTCGCCGAATGGAATGCCCGATTGATCGCCTTCGGATCCGGCTCGTCGAAGACGGGTTTCAATGTTTCCAGCAATGAAGGCAGCGTCAGGCTGGTCAGCAGGCCGGCGCTATCCGGGCTAAGTGCACCATTATCGACGAGGTCGACCGGCAACACGAAGTTCGCATCGAAAGCGCCGTGCACGGTTTCAATAAAGGCGTCCGGGACCGAGAGGGCGGCCAGATAGTCGCGGCCAAAATGCTTCCAGATCAACCCGAATGAACTGTAGGGCCGACCGTCGTCGCGCTGAGGTGCTCCACGCTGGTGATGATCAAAGATCCGAGCCGCCGCATCATAGGCGCCACCGACATCGTAGACGATACGATCATCGCCCGCCGTGATCCATTCCGGTGCCCTGCTTCGAACCAGCCGCGCTTGCGGGAAAAGCCGCGTGAGGACGACGGTGGACAACACTTCGTCCGCATGAAAACCGCCGGAATGCGTGACGAGAAAATCGGGGATCATACCAGGACCTTATGTTTGTAAATTCTGCCGAAACGCAGATAGCCAGTTTCCGGCCACATCTCAATCAGGTCATCTCCCAAACAGCGGGACGCCCCCATCCCGCCACACGGGCTCCGGTCCACAGACAGGCGTGGTGCGAAATCCCACTCTGAAGACATGAACAGATGCAAACGGTATCATTTTGCAAATCTGGCCTCGCAAGGATCCCGACGATGATCGAGCTTTCAGCCCCCAATCCAATCTTGGAAGTCATCCTCGGCACCCTAACGATGATCGCCGTCATCTTTGTTCACGGCGCAGGCATTCGACTGATCAATCGGCGCTTCAATAGGGCTTGGATTCGGCTGACCGCTGCCACTCCACTTTGGCGGCTCGACCTGCTGCTCGCACTAACGATCGGCTCATTGGCGTCGTTGCACTTCGCAGAGACTTTACTCTGGGCCGCACCGCTCGTGTTGCTGGATATAATTCCCACCCTTCGTGACAGCTACTATTTCGTCCTTGAGAGCTACACCACGCTTGGCGATGGCTCCGTCACATTGCCCGACCATTGGCGGCTGATCGGGCCAATCATAGCAATGTCAGGGCTTTTCACGTTTGGCTGGACGGTTGGCGTTCTGGTGAACATCATGACAGCCTATGGAAAGGCCGACAGAGAACGGGCCGAGCGCCAAAACGGTGCAGTTCCTGCAAAGACGGACTAGCGGTCGGTGGTCGCTACCAACAAGTAGCCCCGTTTATCGGTTCCCGAGTTGGGAAGAGGACCGCGCCAACAGCTTCAGTCTTGTTTTCGCACAGAGTGAACAACAATCGTGGCCGCTGACCAGACAGCCGTCGATTGAACAGAAAATCGGTGGACCGCATCGGTTAGGAGACGCGTCCTGGTCGACCGTCGTGCTTCTGAGCCGGCGCCAATGTGAATGTGTTCGCTAGAATCATTTCCAGCTCGACGATCAGGGATAGCTTCCCTGCCTGGACGGGAGTCGCGATGAACTCGACGAGTTCGCCGGCCGATTAGGCGGCGCCGAGGAGGCCCAGGTGTCGAGCGAGTGCAATTGTCGCCACCTTGAGGTCCTCTACGTCCTGTGTCCCTCGGAACACGAGCTCCTGGGTAATAATTCCGTCAATACCCGCCATTGCAAAGCTTGCCAGGCGATTGATCTTCTTTAGTACATCCGGCGACGGATCAGTAAAAAAGGTTGAGAAGACGTCGGAATGGAACCTGATGTAGTTCTCGTATTGACTCTTTGCGATCCACGCCATGTCCTTGTTCCGCAACGCGTAGAAGGTCAACTCGTACTGGACGATCTGGTTATCGAAACTTTCGCACACCACTTCCCAGTCCGTATCAAGCGCCCGGGCGATACATTCTTCCAGAGTCTTGGATCCGGCCGTGCCGGATCGAAGCCGAAAAGCCAGTCCGGATCCCAACCGATCCAATACGGAGTAGAGGAGTGCCTCCTTCGTTTCGAAATGATAGTGAAGAGTCCCCAGCGGAACCTGCGCCTTTTCGGCGATCAGGCGTGTCGTAGCGCCTGCCGCGCCCTCTTCAGCCAGAGCCAGCAAAGCGCCCTCGATGAGTCTCTCTTTGGTGAGACGGGTCTTCGGTCGTATCTTCTGACGTACTTGTTTGCTGTTGTTCTGCTCAACAGGGGCTTTCACGCTAAACGAGCCTCGCATTTGCCATATGTCCGTCATGGCATGATTCGAGTCGAGCTTAACTACAAAAGGATGGTGTCTGAAGCGCGGTTTGAGTGGCCCGCAGGTCAATCGGCACAAAAATGCGTGATTCAGTCACGGAATTCGCAAGTCTCCGCGTCGTGAGGCACGAGCAGATATTCCGACCATCGGGACAAATACTTCGACGAGCTTCATGCTCCACCACCGGCCACACGGATCTGCAATCCTTCTCCGGCTTGGTGTCAGGACGCAAAGCCAATGCCTAGCCGGTCCATCGCGCGAAGCATAAGTGAACGCCGACCAGTCTCGTCCTCACGCGCCAGATCTCGTTGCGACCAGCGCACGGCGAAATCCGTGAGTGGCTCGGGCGGGAACGGGACAGGGAAACTGCGTACCATGCGCAACTCCGTCCGCTCGGTCCGCCTGCCTTCCAGGAGGTCAAGCATGACCAGCGCGGCAAACCGCGAGGCAGACACGCCCTGGCCTGTGAAACCTAGCGCATAGGCAAGCTGCCCCTGCATGGATGTGCCGGCGAAGAGTGTCATACGGGCGGACGTGTCGATGATCCCGCCCCAGCTATAGTCGAACTTCACGCCATCAAGGGACGGGAAAGCTGCGGAAAAATTCGCTGCAAGCGTCGAGAACGTTTTCTCGCGATCAAGCAGTGCCCCGTCGCGGCGCCACCCCCGATAATAGATCGCATCGTACCCACCCCAGAGGATGCGATTGTCGGCGGTCTTGCGGAAATAATGAAACTGGTTCCCTGTATCCGCGATACCGTGGTCCCCAGTCCAGCCGATCGACTTGAACTGTTCCTCAGTCAGCGGCGCCGTCGCCAGAGAATAATCAAACACGGGCAGAATGGTGCGCCGCAGTTGCCGCAGAAGCGGTACCTCGGCATTGGTGGCCAGGGCGACCTTTGAGGCCGTCAAACGGGCCTCAGGTGTATCGATCACCGCCCCATCCCGGCTGTGTGACAACTCTGTAGCGCGTGTCTTCTCGTAGATCTCGATCCCATTTGCGAGGCAGGTCGCTCTGAGCCCGCTTACGAGTTTTCCGGGATGAATCAGTGCATAGTTCGTCTCGAAGAGACCTGCGGAATAGACTGGCGAATCCAGTCGTCTGCGAAGCGCGGGGCCTGTCAGAAGTTCAGCCTCGATGCCCAAGCGGTCATATATCGCCTTCAGCTTTTGCAACGCATCGATCTGCCAGGGCCTTGCGGCCACGTTCAGTTTTCCGCATCGCTGAAATTCGCAGTCCATGCCATAGGTCGCCAGATCCTCCTCGAAATCATCGAGGTTCTGTCGTCCAAGGCGGACCAGTGTCTCTGCCTCCGAGCGCCACCGCGTCGCGGCGTTTGACACGCCATGCGAGATGCTCGGCGCGCAGAAACCACCGTTGCGGCCACTTGCGGCGTCGCCGCATAGACCAGCCTCTATGACGACGATGTGCGCATCCGGCCAGCGTTCGCGAGCCTTGAGTGCGCACCAGAGCCCGACAAATCCTCCGCCGACGATGGCCAGGTCGGCGGAGATGTCACGGTCTAATGGCGGAAGCGCTGGCAGCTTCGGCAATGCGTCCTGCCAGACCGGGACGTGCTGGGCTGCGTCAAATCGAGTATGGTTCGGCAAGGGAGCCTCACTGCACGTAGCCGTATTCCGAGCGAGCTGCTTCCATGGTGATCTTGCCCTCGTTAATGTCTGAGAGCACAGCACTCCGATCGCGCCCGGCAGGACTACCCCACCCACCACCACCACCGGTGATCGTTTCAAGCTTGTCGCCTCGAGAAATGTTTAGGCGGTTCTTGGTGATGTTCAGTGTCTCGCCGTCTGCGCGATGAAGCGTGAGGCGCGCAGGTTTGCCCGCCTTGCCGCCTGAGAGTCCCCAGGGCGCAAATTCATTCTTGGTCTGCTCGGTGTAGAAGACGACATCGCAGTCATCGAGAAACTCGTAGACCCGGCGAATTGCCAGACCTCCGCGTTTTTCGCCGGCGCCGCCGCTGTCAGGAACAAGTTCTGTCGTCGCAATCCGGATTGGATATTGCTGTTCACAGATCTCCATGGGTAGCAAACCAATGTTGCCCATGTACGGGTCGACCGCCGACAGACCGTCATGAATGGTATTACCTCCCATTCCTCCCCCAAGGTCGTCTGCCATGACGACAGTCAACCCATTCCGCGGATGCACGCACTCGACCGCCATGCTCGAAAAGCCCACGAATGCGCCGGCAACCTGAAGATCAGGTTTGAACTGCGCGATAGCACGGATCAACGTATCGGCGATCCGCTGGGCTGCGAGATGGCGCAGGCTTACAGCCGCGGGGAACGAGGGATTCACCGCTGATTTCGGTGGAAGGATTACATTGAGTGGGCGAAGCGCGCCGGCGGTCTGGTCTGCGTCCGGATCGAAGGCGGCCTTGACTGCAAAGATCACGGCAGACAGGGCTGCTGTGCGCGAACAATTCATTCCGCCCTTCATCTGAGGCGCGGTTCCGGTGAAGTCGACGGTGAGAGTGTCGCCCTCCTTTTGAACCTTGATGGCGATACGGACTGGCTCGCCGCCAATTCCGTCATCGTCCAGGAACCCCTCTGCAAAACCGGTCCCGTCGGCTACGCCGGCAAGCACTTGCCGGGTGCGGCGCTCCGACTGGAGCAAGCGTTCCGCCAAGGCATCCTGAAAAGCCTCCACGCCGAACCGATCGATGATCGCGGTGATGCGACGAATCCCGAGGTTGGCCGAGGCGATCTGCGCCCGAAGATCCCCCATGCTCGAGACCGGGTCACGGGTGTTGTTTTCAAAGTAGCGCAGGACAGGCACGCACTCGCGGCCGCCCTCCATGATCTTGACCCACGGAAACCTCAGCCCCTCTTCGTAGACTGATCTGTTTGCAAATCCCTCAGTGCCGGGATTGGGCCCACCAATATCGGTGTGGTGCGCAAGGTTCCCGATCCACGCGACGATCTTACCGCCATGGAACACGGGCGCAAAGATATGGATGTCCGGTGTGTGGGTGCAGCCGCGATACGGATCGTTGCCGATAAACATGTCACCCGGGTCAATCGTCTCGGGTGGGTTCTCCGCGAGCAGGAACGGCATTGAATAGGTCATCGATCCGAGGAGGGCGGGAATGTTCGCATCCTCGGCGATCGCCTCGCCCTTCCGGTTGAAGACCGCGCAGGAATAATCGAGCATTTCCCGAATAATCGGAGAATGTGAGCTCCTGCGCAAAGCGTCCCCGATTTCACCGACCGCAGCTTTCAGCGCGCTTCCGATCACAGCAACAGTCACAGGATCAATGCTCATTTCGTCCGCTCCAGAATGATGTAGTCGTTTTCGTCGTAGTGCCCGATCCAGCAGGGCGGAATGACGGTGGTCGTGTCGAATTGCTCGATGATCGCCGGCCCCTGGATTGTCATGCCGGAACTTAGCTCCGAGCGATGGACGATCATCGTGTCGACATAGTCATGGGCACTCTCGAACCAGACCTTGCGGACGCTGGGAGGCATTGTCCGCGCGGCACTTTCGGCGCGTGGCGCGGACGCGCTCGCCACCATGCCTATCCCAACGCAGCGGACTGCGGTGATTTCCACCCGAGAACCAGGCGCGGAGTAGCCGTACAGCCGCTCGTGCTGCGCGTGGAACCGCTTAACGATCTCACTGATGTCCTCGTCCGGAAGAACCTTCAGCGTTACGGCATACTCCTGTCCGAAATACCTGAGATCCAGGGCGTTTTCGAAGCGGCACTGCTCCTGCCTCAGGCCGTCTTCGGTCAGATCAGAAAGCATCTCGCCTTCGAGCTTGCAGTGGACTGCGGAAATGTCTGATGGGTTTGCCACCTCGACATCGATGAGCATCGGCTCGGAAATGTCGTGGCGCAGCTCCGAACGCAGCAGACCAGCTGCACTGAGCAGCCCCGGATGCGGCGGGATCACGACTTTAGGAATGCCGAGCGAATCCGCGACGCTACAGACACCGAGGCCGCCGGCGCCGCCCGCGGCAAGGAGAGCATATTCCCGCAAATCCTCGCCGTAGCTGGTCGCGGTCCGCTGGATGGCGCCCGCCATGTTCGCCTCCATCACGGAGACTATGCCATGTGCCGCCTGTTCCACGGTGACTGACAGCTTCTGGGCAATCTCGCCGACCGCCGCGATAGCCGCGTCGCGATCCAGCTTGAGTCCGCCGCCAATCAGCCCCGATGGGCCAAGCCGGTTCAACACGAGTTGCGCGTCGGTCACGGTTGGAGCGGTGCCACCTTTCCGGAAGCATGCCGGGCCCGGGTCAGCGCCTGCGCTTCGCGGTCCGACCTGAAGTGCGCCACCCGTATCGACCCAGGCGATCGAGCCTCCGCCTGCGCCAATCGTTTCGATCTGGATGTTCGGCACGTGAAGAGGCATGCCCCCCGGCAGCTTCATCTCGAAGCCGACCCGGACATCGCCGTTGCTTATAATGGCGATATCCGCACTGGTGCCACCAACATCGAGTGTCACGAGATTGTCGATGCCGACGGTCTCGCAGACATTCTGGGCACCGACAACGGCTGCGGCTGGCCCTGACAGAACCAAATGATGCGCCCGCTCGCCCATGCAGCGGCTGGCCGTAGCAATGCCGCCGCTGCTCTGCATGATGAGGAGATGCGCCCGGAAATCCGAGTCCTTGAGCCGCTCGAGAAGGCCGCGGATGTAGGGGTCGAGACGGGGTGCCAGCGCCGCGTTGATTGCGGTTGTGGCAAATCGCGGATATTCGCGAGCCTCGCGGGAAATGGACGAGGAAGCGACCGCATAGGCCTCGGGTGCCTCTTCGTCGATGATCTCGACGAGGCGTCGCTCATGCGCCGGATTGACGAAGGAAAAGACGCCCGTGACGGCGAAGGACCGGACCCCGTCCTCACGCATCCTGCGCACAGCCTGGCGGGCCGCGTCCTCGTCAAGTCCGTTGACGACCTCGCCGCCGGCCGCGATGCGGCCGCTAACTTCGTGGCGATGATTGCGGGGGATAAGGACCTGCTTGGGAGGATGAAGTAACTCGTAGGGCTGCGTGCGCTGCTGGGTGGCAACCTCTATGACATCACGGCAGCCAGAGGTCGCAAGCACGCCAGCGGGTGCAAATGTCTCCTCGATGACCATGTTCGTCGCAATGGTCGTACCGTGAACAACGGCATCCACATCCTGCGGGCTTAAGCCGGCTTTGTCGAGCAGCCGAATAATCCCGTCGAGCATGGCCTCTTCGGGGTGATCCGGCCGGGATGGAACTTTCTCTACAAAAGTCTTCCCCGCTACCTGATCGACGAGCACGCAATCTGTAAAGGTGCCCCCCGTGTCAATTCCGATGCGCCTCTCCATCCCTCACATGCTCCTCTCATATGCAATATTAAATGGTCAATTGACCAGTTAATATTGCCGACATTTCTTTGTTATCGCGAGACTTACACGGTTTCTAAAAATGGTCAACTGACCAATTTTCTATATGATGACCGAATTGCCGGATCGAAAAAAGCGCAGCTCGCGAACAATCGCAAGAGAGCTGGCAGGATGTAACGATCGCGCAGCCCGAAGCACACGAATGGGTGAGTGAGACCGCGAAGGCGGGAACTACATCGCGACCAACCCTGTAATATGAAAGCAAATCGGGACATCCGCGGCGCGGCAATCGAGGACATCGACCTTGCGACCGGGCGCCAAATGCAGGGCACTCAAGCCGCCAGCCTGTCAATCGCTGGACGGCTCAAGAACCTCGTTGCGGCAGCCTCTGTAGCCGCAAAGCCTTGTCGCAACGCCTTCTGGTAGCTGCGCGGAGGCGGACCGCAATAAATTCCGCAGGCCTGAAGTGTACCCAACCTTACCGGACAATCAGCCTAGGTTGTCTTGCGCTGATAAACTGCCGAGGGGAGACCACCAGCCCTAAGCGAGAATGAAAAAGACCTTCCTGACAGGGGTGAGGTTCTCCCAGATACCCTTGAAACCTGCGGCCACGACGAAACTTTCGCCTGGCCCGAACACTTGAGCAACGCCGGCCGTGTCCGTGAGGCGAACGTTGCCCTCGAGGATGTGGCAGAGCTCGTCATACTCACAGGTGACCCGTTCGAGATGAGGCTCTGCTTCCCAAATGCCTGCGATGGCACCCTTCTCTGCATTCGCGAAGTGCCGCCAACTGCGTGCGCGGTAGGGTTGATCGACCACCGCCGGATCCGAGGTGATAGTTTCCTTCGCCTCGGTGGCGCCCTTGCGGAAGGCGATGACATGCATGGGGAGGGAGATCATGGCTGACCCTTTCAGGAATTGAACCAATGTTAGAGGCGTCGAGCATCGCGTTGAGCGGCTTTATCTCCGGAGCCAATTCATGTTTAGCCCGACGGATAGTCTTCGCGCTGAGAATTGACGCACCATATGGGCGCGCTTCAGGCCTTGCCTTCCCCAGCTCCAGACTCCGCTTCCGCAATTATTCGCCTGCTGCGATTTTTCTTGCATCAGGCCCATTTTTGGTCAAGTGATCAATTTTACAAAACTGGTCACTTGACCACTTATCAAGTTTATGAAAACCTCGATAAAAGACGGTCCTCAACATTTCGTTGAGCACCTGTATTGGTCGTTTGACCACCTATTTCGAAGCGTATGAGGGGAGCATACGAGGAATGGAGAGGCGCATCGGCGTTGACGCAGGAGGTGCCGTTACGGATTGCGTGCTGGGCGATCAGGCAGCAGGGATGACTTTGTGGTGAAAGCTCCGTCCCGACCGGACCACCCTGAAGAGGCGATGCTCGACGGGACTTTTCGGTTGTTCAAAAGGCTGGCCTAAGCCCGCAGGATCTGGATGCCCCTACATCTGCGGCCTTCACAGGCGTCTCAAAGAACCGAGCTTTCGGGTGCGCCTTCTCAACATGCAAGGCAGCAGGATGGCCAGCACCGATCGCCGGCGCTGGTCCACATATAGAACCACTTATCATAATAAAATAACAATTATCGGGAGCAGCAGATGTCTGGTGTGCAACAAGCAGGCTTACGCAAGAACGCCATTGGCGTAGCAGGAATCGTTTTCTTCGTGGTAGCGGCAGCGGCGCCGCTGACCGTGGTGGTGGGCAGCGTGCCGCTCGCAATCAGCATGGGGGGTGGCGTCGGCATTCCCGCATTGTTCCTGATCGCCGGGCTGATCTACCTTCTCTTCGCAGTAGGCTATTGCGCGATGAGCCGGTACAGCGGCAACGCGGGCGCCTTCTATACCTTCGTCACCCGTGGTCTTAACCCGCTTTGCGGCGCCGGTTCCGCCTTCATGGCGCTGCTGGCGTACAACGCGGTGCAATTCGCCCTTTATGGAGGATTCGGCTACTTTCTCAGCGAGGCCCTGAAGAGCCACTGGGGCATCGAGATACCATGGTTTGCCCTAGTCGTCGTGACGCTCGGCATCGTGCACTTCTGCGGCGAACGCGACATTGAATTCAGCGGCAAGCTACTCGCGGCTCTGCTGATCGGCGAAACCGCCATCGTCCTGGCAATCGACATCGCCATTCTCCTAACCAACGGCAATGGCCATGGTTTCACTGCGGTACCCTTCAGCCCGTCGCAGATTTTCGTGCCGGGGCTTGGTATCGGCCTGATTTTCGCGATCTGCGCATTCCTCGGTTTCGAGGCCACAGCTATCTTCTCAGAGGAGGCCCGCGACCCCGTGCGTACCATTCCGCGCGCCACCTATCTCGCGGTCATCGGCATCATGCTGTTTTATGCTTTCTCCGCCTGGGCCATCATCCAAGGGTACGGCGTCAGCGGCGCTATAGAAATGGCGACCAACGACCCGAGCAACCTTTGGCTGAAGATTTGCAGCGAACTGTTGGGCACTGGCGCATCGACCCTGATGAACATCCTCGTGCTCACCAGCATGTTCGCTGCGATCCTTGCCTTCCACAACTCCATCACCCGCTACCTGTTTTCCATGGGCCGCGAGCAATTGCTGTGGAACGGCCTGGCACGCACACACGGCACCCACCAGTCGCCATACATCGCCGGGCGGGTACAATCCATCGCCGCGCTGATCTGCATGGGAGCTTTCGCTGCCTTCGGCCAGGACCCCTACCTGATCATCTATTCCTGGATGGCCGCCCTGTCGACGATCGGCATGATTGCCGTGCAGGTACTCGCATGCCTGGCAGTGATTGGGTTCTTCTGGAAAAACCCACGCGACACCAACCTCTGGCAACGCCTGTTGGCCCCTGCCGCCAGCGCGCTTTGCCTCGTCATCTCGCTGGCTCTGGTGATCGACAATCTCGCGCTGATGAGCGGTTCGGACTCCTGGGTGGTCCGCTCCTTCCCATACCTGGTGTTACTCACCGGTGTTGCCGGTGCGCTCTGCGCGTTCCGCCTGAAAAGCGCCGACCCGGCGAAGTATCGCGCGATGGGGTTGTCCGTGGCGGAATGACAGGCTACGCCCCCTGCGGACCAGCCGCAGGTCTTCTATGCCGACGGATCAGTTTGCACCCCACCGCCTTCGATTGGAACGCATCGGGCGCAACCTGATCCAGCAGGATAGTCCCGTCGATACTTCCGATGCAACGGAGGTATCGACGGCCCGACTGAACGGCAAGGTCAAGTTAAATAGGGATAAAGCTGTTGACCTATCGTCGGCAGCAATGACCCAGCCCCGACGGCAGCAAGCGTCATCGTTCCCTTTCTTCGCAACCTTCTGGGCGGTATGGGTATGTTTCCGGTTTCTGCTCACTTCGCTTGGTGGAAGCGATGCCACGGGAGCGCGGCATCATCGTCTCATATGAGACGAACCGGTGTTGAGCGAAGAAATTCGGCCCGGACTGGGCCGGCCGCTTGCGGCGGGAAACGCACGTCCAGATGAGTTGTCCATCCGAAAGCGGCCATTCTCAGATAGCGAAAGTCAGATCGGACCATGTGCTCTAGTTGGCAGCCAAGGACATCTCGATGAATTCGAATGATCGTTTTAAGTCGTCCCTGAGCGTATCGCTCCGCTGAACAACCGGGCTCGTGCATTCAAAGGAAAACGGCCCCTCGTACCCCGCCGCCAGGAAGTCGGTGATCTGTTCGAGCGTTGCGCAGCGATCATCGCGATCGACGAGGATCCGTTCGGTATCAAGTCGTTCGTCGAGGCGAGGTATCGGATCCGATATGCCGGATATGTGCACCATGGCGGTGTATTCTGGAAAAATGGGGCCTCCCCCGGCAATTGCATGCTGGAACGTGTCGTGCACCATCTTGAACTTTCTTCTCCCACCCACAGCCTCTATGGCATCGACAAGCTCCGCCTTGCTTTTCAAAGAGGAGGACGCAAAGCCGATCGGTTCGATGAGCGCTACCACGTTGTGGCCGTCAAGCATCGGAAGTATCTCGCGCATCGCCTCGCGGAGCCTTACCTGCCGAATTCCGTCTTCAGTCTCTCCTCCATCAACGCGCGGAATAAGACTGAAGGTCTCGGCTCCGCTTTCGATGCTCGCCTCGATGAGCCCCCTGATCGCATCGGCTCTTTCTGCCGACCAATCGTTGAAAGGATAGACCTCGCTGAGACCGAGCAACTTCAGTCCTCTTTCTCGCGCCATCTCGCCTGCTCGACGAGGAGCGAGCCCATCGAACAGCGGGCGGCCAAGATCGTTACGCGGCTCGACACCCACGCAATCGAGTTCCTGTGCCAGATCCAGGAAAGCCTCGTAGGACAGATAGCGAGCTGTCTTTTGGTTCAGGGCGCGCTTGATCATTTGGTGTCGCGCTCCAAAATCCACTCCACCTCGGGCGCTGGAACAAACCGCCACTTGCGCAACGGTCCCGCCATGACGTTGAGGTAGTACATTTCGAAGCCGTAGGGAGCGCCACAAGGGTGATGACCACGCGGAACCAGGACAACGTCGTGGTCCTTTACCGCCATGGTTTCATCAAGGCTCCCGTCGTCGGTATAGACACGCTGGACACCGAACCCCGAGGCAGGGTCGAGACGGTGGTAGTAGGTCTCTTCGAGATAGGTGATGCGCGGGAAATCGTCCTCGTCATGTCTGTGGCTCGGATAAGACGACCAATGGCCGGCGGGCGTGAAGACCTCGGTCACCAGCAGGCTGTCGCAATAGTCCTCGCCCTCCATCGCAATGTTGTTGATGTGCCGCGTATTGGTGCCCTTTCCACGGGACGTGAGCGTGATGCCGAGAGGTCCGATGCGGCGAGCAGAATGGCCGCCCCTGCCGGGCGCTGTGCAAACGGCGATCGTGCAATCACTCTTTGCCACGGCGCGCCAGTCGCTGGCATTCGGAACATAGAGGCAATGAGGCGGCGTCTTTTCAAAGACGTTCATCCGATCGCCGAGGAGCCCCCAATCCTGCCCGGCGGCCTGGATCTCGGCCTTTCCCTCGACCATGACAAGTATGACCTCGCGGTCACCTGTCGCCTCCTCGGCAGTCTCCCCCGCCCGCAAGCGATAGACGGAAAAGCCGACGAAACGCCAGCCAGCCGACTGTGGAGTGATTTCATGAATCTTGCCGTGGCTTCCGAACGGTTTACGCAATAGATCAGCCATGCTCTTCGCCTTCAGTTGAAAGTCCGTTGGTCGCGGGCGCTTCGGTTGTAGTGCTCGCGCGCGCGCACGAGCCGTTCCGGGCCCCCGACCTGTGGGACGGCCACATCCCACCAATGTCCGCCCGCCCCAGTCCCTGGAACGGCATCCGTGTCGATGACGATGACGGTTGGGATGTTTCGCGAGCGCGCCTCGACGATCTTCTTTTCGAGGTCGGCAATGTCAGTGGCTTTTTCCGCGTGGGCGCCCATCGATCGCGCGTGACCGACGAAGTCAAGTTCGGGCATCGCTTCGATATTGGTGTCCTTGTACATGTTGTTGAACTCTGCCCCGCCGCACTCGATCTGCAGACGGTTGATGCAGCCGTAGCCGCGGTTGTCCGTAAGGACCACCGTGAAAGGAACCCGGCGCATCACAGCGGTGGCCATCTCCGAGTTCGCCATCATGTAGGAACCATCCCCAACGAAGCAGACGACTTCTTTTTCCGGGGCCGCAAGCTTGATACCCATGGCACCTGCCACTTCGTATCCCATGCACGAGTAGCCGTATTCCATATGGTAGCCGCTCCTGGCGGATTGCCAGAGAACTTGAAGCGCACCCGGCATCGTGCCGGCGGCGCACATCACGACGGTCTTGTCGTTTGCAACACGTTGGACAGCTCCGATGACCTGCGCATCCGTTGGCAGGTAATTCGAAAGGTCGGCGGTCGGCGCGGCGGTGACGGCTTTCACTCTGTCATGCCAAGCGGAGCGGGACTGCGTATCGAACAACGGAGCGCGGTAGTCACCCAGGAGAGCCGAGAGCTTTCCGAGCGTCACACGAGCATCACCGACCACCGGTGTCGCTCCGTGTTTTGCCGCATCGTAGCCGTGCATATTGATAGAGATGAGCTTTCGTCCGTCGTTCTTGAACAGTGCCCAGGATCCCGTGGTGAAATCCTGGAATCGTGTACCGACACCGATGACGAGGTCCGCGTTCTCACAAAGGCGATTGGCGCATTCCGAGCCGGTGACGCCGGGAGATCCGAAATTGAATTCGTCGCTCCAGGCGCTTGCGCCCTTTCCCGCCTGTGTCTCGACAAAGGGAAGATTGTGCCGTTTTGCGAATGCGGCGAGCGCGTCTTCCGCTTCGGAATAAAGCACGCCGCCGCCCGAGATGATGACCGGCTTTTTCGCTGCCCGGATCATGACAGCTACGTCTTCGACTTCCCGCGGATCCGGCTCGGGACGGCGTATCCGCCAGACCTTAGGCTCGAAAAAGGCTTCCGGATAGTCGAAGGCGTCCGCCTGCACATCCTGGCAGAAAGCCAGGCATACAGGTCCGCAGTTGGCCGGATCAGTCAGGACTGTGAGTGCGCGCGGCAACGCGGTCAGGAGATGTTCCGACCGCGCGATGCGATCGAAGTATCGTACTACCGGCCGGAAGGCGTCGTTTGCGCTGACCGTACCGTCGTCGAAATCTTCTATCTGCTGCAGGACGGGGTCGGGTCGGCGATTGGCGAAGATGTCGCCGGGGATGAACAGCACCGGCAGGCGATTGACGTGCGCCAGCGCCGCCGCCGTCACCATGTTCGTGGCACCTGGTCCAATCGAGGACGTGACGGCATGTGCGCGCTTGCGCCTCTTGGTCTTCGCATAGGCTATCGCCGCATGCGCCATCGTCTGTTCGTTTTGTCCACGCCATGTAGGCAGGGCCTCTCCGATGCCGTGCAGCGCCTCGCCAAGACCGGCGACGTTGCCATGGCCGAAGATCGCCCAAACGCCTTCGATGAAACGCTCCCCATCTTCCGTCATCTGCACCGAGAGCCATTTGACAAGCGCTTGTGCCGCCGTGAGGTTGATTGTCCGTGTCATGCTGCCTTCTCCCTTGCGGCCGCTCTGGCCTCGTCCCAGATGGAGCACAGTCGTCCGTACCGTCTTGCCATCTCCGCGACGGCGGTCGTGTCCTCGATTTCTCCCTGCATCCAGCCGCGCGCGACGTCTCCGAAGATGGTTCGGCCGACAGCAAAGCCGCGGACCAGGTCAAACGCGGCGGCGACTTCGAAGCTTGCGGCCAACTCCGCCTCCGGCGCATCAAGGCCCAGCACGACAATGCCGCGGGTATGGGGATCGTTCTTTTCGATGGCCGCTATGGTGTTTGACCAAGCGGCCTCGGTTTTCATCGGTTCAAGCTTCCACCAATCGGGAAAGATCCCGATGTCGTAGAAGTGCTGGATGAGGATCGCAGTCGTCTCGTCATCGACCGGGCCGACCTTTGACGGGATGATCTCGAGGAGGAATTCGAGACCATTGCGCCGAGACGCCTCGAAGAGACGCTTCACGGTCGCGGATTGCTCGGCGCGGGTCTGGTCATCATCGTCCGGGTGGCAGAAGCAAAGCACCTTGACCACGTTGTCTCGCGCCCATTCTCCAAGACCGCCGCAGTCGCTGCCGAGTTCCGGCTCCAGGGTCAGCGGCCGTGAGCCCGGCCATTCGCAAGGCCGTCCGATCCACAGGCCACTGGCTGACGCGGCGTGGAGCGCCCTTCTGCCAATGCGATTGTCGCACAGGATACCGTAGCCGGGACGACCCGCCCGGATCTGAAGTGCCGCTTGCAGGCAAAGCTCCTTGAAGGCGCCGCCTTTCTTGAGCGTGTAGCCAGGCATCTGCTCCAGCTGCATGCGATGGTCAAAGGCAAATATTCGATAGTCGCGCCAGTCTTCTCCATGATTTCGATGCCGGTTGGTCGACCAGTGTATCTGCTCGGCAGGTCCGTCATTTCGCAGATCGGGACGCGTCACGCCTCGCTTCAGGAAGAATTCCAACTCCGTCAGGGAAGGATAGGCCGGCGTGCAGCCGTGGCGGGAAACGGCAAACGCGCCACAGGCGTTCGCGTACTTGAGCGACGTCGGCCAATCCTCGCCGTCGATCCAGCCTTTCAGGAGACCAGAGAAAAAGCCGTCCCCCGCGCCAAGGACATTGAAGACCTCGATCGGAAAGCCCTGACCCGAAACACCCTCGTCGAGGGTGTTCGGAATTGCGTTCTCGAACGCTACCGCGCCTTTGGCGCCACGCTTGCAGACAAGGGTCGCCCCGGAAACGGAACGTACTTTCCTGAGGGCGGCAATGGTGTCCGTGGTCCCTCCGGCGATGTGGAATTCCTCCTCCGTACCAACGATCAAATCGAAGAAATGGAGGGTGGACTGGAGTTTCCTTGTAACCTGATCGCTCGCCACAAACCGGCTTTCACCGTCGCCGTGGCGAGCCGCTCCCCAGAGGTTGGGGCGATAGTCGATGTCCAGAGCCGTCTTGGCACCGTGGGTGCGTGCCAATCCAAGTGCCTTGAGGACTGCCGCTTCGGTGCGGGGGTTCGAAAGATGCGTCCCCGTCACAACAACCGACCGTGTCGAAGCAATGTAATCTTCCTGGATATCGTCTTCGCAAAGCGCCATGTCCGCGCAGTTCTCGCGATAGAAGATCAGGGGGAACGTGTCCTCGTCCCGAATGCCGAGAAGCACGAGTGCCGTCAGTCGATCCGGATCGGTGGCAACCCCACCGACATCCACGCCTTCGCGGATCAACTGCTCACGAATGAAGCGGCCCATGTGCTCGTCGCCGACCTTGGTGATGAGCCCAGATTTCAACCCAAGCCGCGCGGCACCGCAGGCTATGTTTGTCGGCGAACCACCGATGTACTTTGCGAACGAGCCCATGTCTTCAAGGCGCCCCCCAACCTGCAGGCCATAGAGGTCGACCGAGGAACGGCCGATGGTGATCACGTCGAGTGATTTCATGCCACAACTCCCCGGTGCCCAGAGAAACCCGCTTTTGCCAGGAAGGCGCGGCTGGCCGACAGGTCGTCGAGGACGCTGCCCGAGTTGCGAGGATCCCGCTCCTGCTCGATTGTGATGTAACCGCCGTAACCGAGCTCGGTCAGGAGCGCCCGGATGGCGGCATAGTCTATCGAACCGCGCCCTATGGGACACATGACGCCCTTGGCACACGCATCAAAAAAGCGAATCCGCTCGTCCATGACCTCGCGAAATACTCGCGAGTCGATGTCCTTGAAATGGATGTAGTCGACACGATCCCAGTAGCGGCGGAGCGTGGCGACGGGGTCCATCCCGGAGTAGGTCATATGTCCGGTGTCGAGGCAGAGACCCGCCAGGTCAGCCGGGAGGTCGTTGACGACACGCTCAATCTCATCCGCGAATTCTATGTAGCCTCCGGCGTGCGGATGTATGGTGGCCCGCACCCCATATCGGTCCCGGGCAAGCGCTGCGATGGCGCGGATGTTATCGAGCATCCCGTTCCACGAACTGTCATCGAGCCGCGGAGCACGGTCGGAATGTCCGGCCGCGTAGTCCCGCTCGTCGTGCCCCCAATCCATCACCGTCAGATAGGGCGCGTCGAAGCGCTGCCCTTTGTGCGTATCCGGTTTGGGCAAGCGCGTGATTAGATCGCAAATCTGGTCTGTCTGATGCAAAAGGTTGTCGCGGTTTGACGGGGAAACGAGATCGTCGAAGATCGTTCCCGCGACGATTTTCAAGCCGCGCGAAGATAGCGCGCTGGATACGAGGTCGTGGTCCAATGGCAGGTAGCCGTAAGGCCCAAGCTCAAGTCCGCCGAAACCCGCGTCTTTCGCCTCATCCAAGACTCTCTCCCATTCTGGGAGATGCGGGTTTCTTACATCGTCGACACCCCAGCAGCAGGGCGCGGTCGTGATTGTAATGGGGTTCGTCATATAGCCTCCAGAAAAGCCCAAGCCTTCACAACGGCTCAGGCGCGGCCGATCAGCGGCTAATTGTGGCTTGGAGTGCATCGATGGAGCTTTGAATGCCCGCATCGGTCGACATGGTGAAGTCTTCCATTTCCAGGCTGACCCAGCCGTTGTACCCGACCATCCGGACCACGGAGAAAAACTCCTTCCACCATTGCAGATCATGGCCCGCGCCGACGGCGACATAGTTCCATGACCGGTTGGCGACGTCGGTGACTTCCTTCAGTTCGAGAAGGCCGTTGACGTCGGCAAGCCCCCGTTCGATGCGCGTATCCTTGCCGTGGCAATGGTGGATGGCAGGGCCCAGAGCGCGTGCGGACGCTATGGGATCGGCCCCCATCCACATGAGATGCGATGGGTCGAGGTTCATGCCGACGGTCGGTCCGACCTCGTTGCGCAGCCGGAAAAGTGTTTCCGGGTTCCAGACGAGCATGGCCGAAAAATTCTCGAGCGCGTATCGCTCGACTCCGGCCTCCCTGGCGAGCTTCACCAGGTCGTGCCACAGGGGAAACGCGCGATCCTCCCACTGATACCGGTCCCGCTCGGGCATTTCGCCCGGCCAACTTTTTGTATAGACGAGCCAATTCGGAACCGTGTCGCCGGGAGCCGCTTCCGGCAGACCGGACATCGTGACAATCGTCTTGACGCCGATCTCGCCCGCGAGACGAACGGTGTCCTCCATCTCCTTGCGGTGGCGCTTGCCCATATCGCCTGGGTCGAGCGGATTGGCCGAGCAGTTCAGCGCCGCGATCTGCAGACCGCGCGCCTCAATCTCCTTCAGCTTCTGTCTCAGAGTGCCCCTGTCCGCCAGGAGCGCGTCGGCCCGAAAGTGCGGTGCGGGCGACCATCCGCCGCCGGTCATCTCAATGCCCTCGACGCCTAGTTTCACGCACTTGTCGAGCATCTCGGTGAACGAGAGATTGCCCATCACATCGGTGCAAATGGAAAGCTTCATGATGCTCAGTCCTGAAAAAGAGGGCGCGCCTAGCGCGCGCCCAGTTGGGGAGGAGGGTTATTTGAAATCGACCCACTCGGCGCCCGCGTCAGCCGAGCGGACGCAGTTTTCGAGCCACCGAACACCTTCCGTACCGGCTCTGATGCCTGGGTAGTGGTGGGTCTTCAGGAATGCTTCGTCGCCGCGCTTTTTCGCGTCGATAGCCTGGCCGATCCAAAGGTAGATATTGGACCAGCTATCACCGAGGCCTTCCGTGTGCAGCGCGCCCATGCGGTCGACCGCGAGACTTTCCTCTTCGAGGTAAGGCATCCCGTGATGCAGGGTACGACTGGGCTCTCCCTGCACTTCGTAGATCAACTGGTCTGGATGAGAGTCTGACCACTCGACGGAGGCCTTTGAGCCTACGAAACGATAACGTTGGGAGCCCATGTTGCCCGCATTCACGGACGAGACCCAAAGGCGGCCCCGCGCACCATTGTCGTAATGCATCAGGACCGTTGCATGGTCCTCAAGAGGTGCGCGTGTCGGGATGAATGCCTTGCGGTCGCAAAGCAGCCTCTCGATATGCATATGCGGCAACACGACTTCGGAGAGATAGTAGAGGTGCGTGCCGATGTCGCCGAGAACGAAGGTCGGCCCCGCCGTAGCCGGATTCGTACGCCATCTGACGGCCTCGCCGGCACCGGTGTCGTCGCCGGAGTTGAAGCCATGGGTATATTGCATGTCGACGATGCGGATATCGCCGAGCATGCCCTTCCTGACCATCGCGGCCATCTGATGAACCAGAGGATGGCCAGTGAACCCGTAAGTCACGCCGACGATCAGCCCCTTCCTTTCGGCGAGTTCCGCCACTTCCTCGCATTCGGCGACAGTGAAGAACAACGGCTTTTCGCAGATGACGTGCAGCCCGGCCTCCAGGCAAGCCTTGGTGATCTCGTAGTGCGTGAAGTTCGGCGTTGCGATCGAGACGACCTCGACGCCGTCGCTCCGCCCCGCCTCGCCTGCAATCAGTTCCTGATAGGTGGCGTAGCAGCGATCCCCGGCAACTCCGAGGCCGGTACCGAAATCGCGACCTCGCTCCGCATCGAGATCGAATGCGCCAGCGAGCAGCCGATAAGTGCCATCCCTGAGCGCCCCGGTGCGGTGCTTGTACCCCACCTGCCCGGTGCGTCCGCCACCAACCATGCCCCAGCGAAGCGGGCGCGAAATCTTCATTTCTCCGTTGATCATCTTCTGACGTTCCTAAAAATTGGCCCCACGGTTCATTCCGCCGCGATAGCGGTCGGCGGCCCGTAGAGGGCGGGTTTTGCTACCATGTTGACTGGTTCAAGGAGGCCGCTCGCGACAGCGCGAAGCGCGGCGTCGGCCACGAGCGTGGCCGCGTATCCGTCCCACGTCGACGGGCCTGTCGCGGTGCCCCGCGAGGCGGCCACAATCCATTCCCGAAATTCCTGGTCGTAGGCTTCGATGAAGCGCTCACGCCAGTCCTCCGGGATCGCCTGACGAATCCCATTCGCATCGGAAATCATCGGTGCGGGACGGTTTGGAAGTGCCACCACCCCCGCCTCGCAACTGACCTCGCCGCGGATGTCGTATCCGTAGGCAATGTTTACCGAGATCTCGACGTCGACCAACGCACCCGATGCCATGTGCAGAAGCACAAAGACTGGATCACGCAGCTCGCCGCCGCGCGAAGACCGGCGTGGCACGCGCACTTCCACGCCGGCAACCTCGTCGGAAAGAAGCCAACGGGAGATATCCGCGTCGTGCACGAGCGTGTCGTTCAGCGGCATTTCCGATGTGTAGAGTCCCTCGGGCACGGACGCATTGCGATGCACGGAGTGAAACATGAGAGGCGCGCCGAGTTTTCCATTGTCGACCACCGCCTTGAGGCGGCGATAGTCAGCGTCGAAACGGCGCATGAATCCTACCTGGACGAGACGCCGCCCATGGGTCACCTCCGCCTCCATGACGTGAAGTGCGGCCGCTTCAGATGTCACGAGAGGCTTTTCGCAAAATACGGGCTTGCCGGCGGCGATGCAGGCGAGCAGTTGCTCCTCGTGCGCCGGCCCCCAAGAGCAGATGACCACGGCCTGCACTTCTTTTGAGGCAATCAGAGCCGTCGGGGTGGTGAAAACCTCCGCCCCCTCTGGGGCAGCGGCGGCGGCGCGCGCTTGATCGATATCGGTAACTCCCACGATCCTTGCACCGGAGAGCGTTTTCGTAAGGCGACGGATATGATCCTGCCCGATCATTCCGGTTCCGATGACGCCAACCTGAAGGGTCATTTCGCCCCCCAGTATTTCTCGATGTAACGCTGCATCTCGGCGCGCATGAAGCGTCCCGAATGGTCGGCCTTGTCTTCCCAAGCGAAGACGCAGGCAGTCATGATGCCGTCGAAACCGATCTCGCCCAGCGTGCCAAAGAATTCATCCCAAGGAACCTCGCCCTGGCCGATGTTCAGGTGCTGGTGCACGCGGGCCTGTGTGCCGGGCGGGTTGAGGATGTAGCGCAAGCCCGACGAGGCCTTGTGGTTGAAGGTATCGCCGACATGGACGTGGGCGAGAACGTCCTTCGCCTCGCGCAGCATCGCCTTGGTATCGTCGCCGAAGTAGAAGGTGTGCGGCGCGCAGTAGAGAAACGTTACGTTCTTCGAATTGATCGTGCGGATGATGTCGAGGGCCGGCTGCAGCGTCTCGCACCAGTCTTCAGGATGCGGCTCGACATTGAGCTGAATGCCTTCGCGTTCGAAGATTGGCACCAGCTCTTCCATGGAACGCCACCAGGCATCCTCGCAGGCCTCGATCATCGAACCTGTATGGCAGCAATAGCAGGAGCCCTTGTCCGGATGCGGGCCGCGGCCGAACTCGGAGTTCATCGTGTCGACTTCCATCTCGACCGCGATCTCGATGGCGCGCTTCCAGTGTTTCACTGCGGCCTGGCGCTCGGCTTCGTCATTGGACGCCCAGCGGTACATGGGCAGAAGCGACGCAATGCCGACGCCGCTTTCCCTCAGCGCTTTCTTGAAGCTCTTCATTCGCTCCGGAAAGACGCGTGGCGCCTTGAACCATTCGAGAAAATCGCCGCGGGGCGAGAGTTCGATCCACTCGTAGCCGAGCTCGGCCACTTTCCGGGGTAATTCCTCCAGCGAAAGATGGCGATGCATAAACGGGTCCAGTGCGATCTTCATTGCGACCTCCAAATTTGGACGCAGATCTCCATTCAGCTCCGGCGGTGGTCGAAGCTGTGCGCCCTGTTCAATTGCGGTTCTGATGCCGTCAGCGTTTATTGAACGGGTGGCGGCGCGTGCCCGTCGTGAGTGTCCATGTAGGTCTCGATCTGGGCCTCCAGATCGGCCATCGTTTCTCCGCCTGCCATGAGATCCGTAATCTCCTCGCGGGTCTTCTCTCCCCGTCGGAAATCGGCCGCGATCGCGCCGCGGATCAGGACAGCGAAATGGTCACCGACGGTCATGGCATGCATGACCTGGTGGGTGATGAAGATCACTGCCAACCCTCGTCGCTTCGCCTCGTTCACGATCCGCAACACGTGCGCTGCCTGCTTCACGCCGAGTGCCGCTGTGGGCTCGTCAAGGATCAGCACACGGGCGCCGAGGTGCACCGCGCGCGCGATTGCAAGGGATTGGCGTTCGCCGCCCGAGAGACCGCCGACAAGGCGATCTCCATCATCGATCCGGGTAATGCCAAAGTCCTGCACCGCTTTCACGGCAATCTCGTTGGCCCTCTTGCGGTCATAGATCTTGAATGGACCCCAGCCCTTCGTCGGTTCCACGCCGACGAAGAAGGAGCGTCCAATCGACATCAGAGGAAAGGTGCCTCCGAACTGGTGCACTGTCGAAATGCCCATTTCCTGGGCTTGGCGCGGACCGCTGAACTCGACCGGCTTGCCGTCCATCAAGATCGTGCCACGGGTTGGTTTGTGTACTCCGGCGAGAGTCTTGATCAGGGTGGATTTTCCAGCGCCATTGTCACCCAGAAGGCAGAGTACTTCGCCGCCCCGGACATTGAGCGAGATGTCATGCAGCACGTCGATCGGGCCAAAGCTTTTGTCGACATTCTTGAGTTCGATGATAGGGGTGTTGCTAGACATGGTCGGCCCTCTACTTTCTCTTCGGCGCATAGTTCAGTGCTATCCGCCTGAACGCGTTGTTCATCAGTACGGCGGCCATAAGCGTCACGCCGATGATCAGACTGGACCAGTTACGATCGATGTCCGTGAAATAGATGCCCTGGTTCACGATCGCGAAGGTGAGCGCGCCAAGGAATATCCCTGCGACGGAGCCAAAGCCCCCGGTGAGCAGGACACCGCCCACGACGATGGAGACGATCGTGTTGAAGATGTAGTTCATTCCGCCGGAAACCTGCGCGGAGTTGAAGAGGATCGCCCCGCACATTCCAACAAAGGACGCAGCGACGCTCGACAGCACGAACAGGCCTATTTTGACGCGATCGGTGGGAATTCCGGCGTTTCGCGCGCTGATCTCGTCTCCCCCCATTGCGAAGATCCAGTTGCCGTAGCGGGTTGAGTGGAGGACGAAGCCGAAGACGACCGTCAGAGCGAGCCACCAAAGGATGATCACTTGGAATTTGCCACCGATAAGCTGCCCAAAGATTGTTTTGGCCCAGACCGGTGCATCGAGAGGAACCGAGGCGGCTCCGGTAAGAAGCACGGAGCCTGCGAGAACGAGCCCCTGCACCGCAACCAATGTTCCAAGCGTGATGATCAGGGAAGGCACGCTCGTGCGGACTGCAAGCACACCGTTCACCAGTCCCACGAGAACGCCGAAGCCGAGCGCACCCAACATACCAACCACGATCGGCAACTCGTAATAGCCGGACAGAATTGCGATAGACATCGAACCGGCGGGGATCATGGCTCCTATGGAGATATCGATCTCGCCCGCAATCATTAGGAGACCAACGGGCAAGGCGACGATACCGAGGTTCGCGGCAAAATTTACCCAGCTCGCAGCGCCGAACAGTGAAGTAAGGCTGACGCCGCCGAAGAAGACATAGAAGGCAATCACCGCGATGAAGCTCAGCACGGCACCGAACTCCGGTCGGCGCACGACAGGCAAGATGGAAAAGCCGTTCATTTCTTGGCCCTCACTTCTTCTTCTTCGTTGCGTAGGACATGGCCATCAGCCGGAACCTGTCATTCGTCATGACGGCGATCAGCAGGAGTGCGCCGATAATGACGCTACCCAGGTTCGGATCGATGCCGGTGAAGTAGATGCCTTGGTTCACGATCGCGAAAGTGAGCGTGCCGAAGACGATGCCAACCACTGATCCCGCGCCGCCGGTCAAGAGCACTCCGCCGATGACCACGCACATGATCGAATTGAAGATGAACGACTGCCCTGCGAGAACCTGCGCGCTTTGGTAGACGAAGACCTGGGTCACGCCGACAAACGCCGCACAGAAGCCCGACAGCATGTAGAGCGCAACGGTCAGCCTTCCCGTCGGGATACCCGCGTTGCGTGCCGACACCTTGTCTCCTCCCAGAGCGAAGATCCAATTGCCCACAGGCGAAATGTGCAGCAGGTAAAAGAACACGCAGACGAACAGTGCCCACCAGAAGATTCCTATTTGGAACATTCCGCCGATGAACTGGCCGAGGATTGCCTTGGCGGTCGGGCTCGGGACAAGCGATACGCCAGTGCTGCCGGCGATGAGCACCGTAAAGCCCAGGGTCAAACCCATGACGGCGAACATCGAGCCGATGGTCACGATCAGGGACGGCACGGCGGTACGATTGACCACGTATCCGTTGACCAGACCGACGACGAGCCCGACGCCGAGGCCAGCGAGAATACCCACCAATTCGGGAAAGCCGTAGTGACCGGTAACGATGGCCACCGTGAGGGATGCCGCCGGTATCACGGCGCCGATCGAGAGATCCATTTCCCCCGCGATCATCAGCAGCCCGATTGGTAGAGCGACAATTCCGATTTCGGCCGCAACATTGAGCCAACTTGCATAGCCGGCCGGGGACAGGAACACCCCTCCGCCGAGTATGGCGAAGAAGACGAACACCGCGATCAAGCCCAGGAGCGAGCCTGCTTCGGGTCGACGTGCGAGCTGCCCTATCATCTCTTTGACATCTTGGCCGCCCGAAGCGACCGATGAGGTATGCACACCACTTGTCGTATTCATTTGATACCACCAAATGAAGTCAACGACCGGAACGGTCGGCACGGTTGCAGGATGGAAGCCGCCCGCCTCGCTGGCAGACAGCTTCGCAGCTTCAGCGAGCGGCTAGCGCGCGCCCGCCTTCACGCCAGCCAATGTGGCATCGACGTTCGACGAGTCGATCACTCCGGGACCCGTCAGGATTTCCCGGGTTGGTACCGTGAGGCCGTAGTTGACCTTCCCGTTCAGGATGGAAACGGCCAGAAAACCCTGCAGATAGCCCTGCTGGTCGATTGCGCAAAGTTGAGTGCCATTCTTGATGTTGCCCAGAATGGTCTCGTCCATGTTCATGCCGCAGACCTTTACCTGCCCTTGCTTTCCGGCTTGGGTCACCCCGTTCACGGCGGAGTTCGTGTCGACGTTGCCGATTGCAAACACGGCATTGATCTCCGGATGTTGGAGCAGGTGCGCCTTGAGCGCCTGCGCCACAGCGGTGGCGGAGCCGAAGGACGTCGCTGGCAATGGCAGCGCCGAACCGACCCCGCCGCCTTCCGTCACGCCATCGGTCATGCCTTTGCAGAAGGCTTCGATGTTGGCCGCTCCGGGCAAAGTGTTGAGGCAGACGGCATTCTTCAGGTCGTGCTTGGCGAAGTAGGCTCCGGCGGCCTTGCCCGACAGGTAGTCGTTTGAGCCGACATAGTTCATTGCACCGAGCCGGTCCGCGGCTTCGATGCCGCCGGCATTGTAGATTACCAGGGGAATGCCGGCATCCACGACCGCCTTGAACGCGGGATCCATCGCTTCGGGCACCCAGTCAGGCCCGACGATGGCATCGGCACCCTGATCTATCGCCTGGCGGATCAGTTCAGCCGCGTCCACTCCCAGGTTGTCGTAGTTCTGCGGGCCAAGCCAGGTCACTTTTCCTCCCTGGGCTTCCACGACCTTGCCGGCATCCTCGGCGCCACGCTTCACGATCGACCAGAAGGGATCGTCGGGCTTTCCACCGACAACGAAGATATTGGCGGCCAAAACCGCGGTGGCTGTGCATGTAACAATGGCAGTAATCGACACGGTTGCCGCGAGGTGGCGCAACTTGCTCATTTCGGTGTCCTCCCATGGCCGGGCCCGTCGCCTCGGCCGTGAAGGAATTCATATCTAATACTTGAATTTCCACCAATAACAAATAACAATTAATGTGTAAAACGTGTCATCTTGTGTCATTCACGATGAAACAAACACAATGCCAAGGAGGCCACCATGCGCCGGCCGACAATTGCAGATCTTTCCAAGGAAGCTGGTGTTTCGATCTCGACGATCAATCGCATCCTGAGCGGAACCGCATCGGTGAAGGCGACCACCGTGCAACAGGTGCAGGCAGCTGCGGAGCGCATTGGATTTTACGGCGTTGGCGCGATCGAAGATCGCCTACGCAAAACCGTGCCGAAATACCGGCTTGGGTTTTTGCTGCAGCAATCCACCCGCGAGCTCTACCAGCTTTTCGGCAAGAAAATCGTCGAAGCCTGCCGCGCGCGCCGTGACGACGTCGTTGATCCTGTTGTTGATTTCGTGGATCTATTGTCGCCGGAAAATATCGCCGGCCGACTTAAGGCCTTGGGCACAAACTGTGACGCTGTCGCGGTTGTCGCCGCGGACCACCCGGTCATCGCCCAAGCCATCCGGGAACTCCACGACAAGGGCAAGCCTGTCACTGCGTACATCACTGACCAGTCCGCCCGCGAAAAGGCTGCTTATGTTGGGGTGGACAACTGGAAAGTTGGGCGAACCGCGGCATGGCTTATCGGGCACATGACGACCGGGCCAGGACGCATTGCTGTGTTCATCGGCAATCACCGCTATCAATGCCAGGACGTCTCTGACGCAAGTTTCCGCTCCTTTGTGCGCGAACACGCGCCGCATCTGACAGTCGAGGACAGCCGCCCCACGCACGAAGAACCGAACGAAGCATATCGTATGGTCAAGGAGTTGCTGGCCACGACCGACGACCTCTCCGGCATACTGATCGTGGGCGGCGGCATCTCCGGGATCTTGCGCGCCCTGAGAGAAATTCCGGAGGAGCGCCGTAGAAACATCCGACTGATTTGCCGGGACATCGGTCCGGAGACAAGAAAAGGGCTGTCGGAGGGGCTGATCACGGCGGCCTTATGCCATCCGTTGGAACAGACGTCTGCCACGTTGGTGCAGACGATGATCGAAACAATCAATCAGGATGTGGTAGGCAGCACCATCCATCGCACCATCGCCTTCGATATCATCACGCCGGAAAACATCTGAATGGCGATACCGCGAGATTGTTCTCCAAAACGAGCCCGACTTCACCGAACTTACTCCGATCGCGGATTATCCGGCGATGGGGTCATAAATTCGGTCCGTCCACCCTATCCAAACTGACCGCGCCGTAAGATGCCTTCGCGAGGAGACATCCGGCACCTCTGCGAGGTGGCGCTTCCATCGGCGGCCGAGAACATTGGCTATGGGTCGCCATCAATCAGAGCTGCTCGAAGAGCTGGCGAGGCCTACGACAGGGCGAATATCCTGACCTTCCGCTGGATGCCATGAAGTTCCTCCATGCGGGAGACCGACGTGATGCCGCTGTTTCGCAGGTTCTCCGAGACTTGGGCATCCCCGACGATCGCCTCCGTCGTCAGGATCACATTGGGATCAGCAAGCCCTTGAACGCGGGAGGCGATATTGACCGTCTGGCCAAAGTAGTCCTGCCGGTCATTCAGGTTGACCGCGAGGCATGGTCCCTCATGGATGCCGATCTTCAGGAGAAGATCGTCGCTGCCGTGTTCGGCGTTCAATCGAAGCATTGCCTGCCGCATCTGCAGCGCGGCCGCCACTGCGCGGTCCGGGCTCGGGAAGGTCGCCATCACGGCGTCGCCGATGGTCTTGACGACCGCTCCGGCCTCCATGGCGACGATCTCGTGAAGGACCCTGAAATGCGCCCGCACCAGGTCGAAAGCCGCGAGATCTCCGACACGCTCGTAGAGAGCGGTCGAACCCCTCAGGTCCGTGAAAAGAAAAGTCAGGCTGGTGATCTTCAGGCGTTGGTCGACGTCAAGGGTATCGGTCCGGTAGATGTCGCGGAAGCTTTGGTTCGACAGCAGACGCTTGGCCGTCAGGAAAGGTCGCCGGCAGGCCAGCAGGTCGTGCAGGTCGTCTCCCGCAACGCAGACGTTCGGTACCACCCTGCGATGGGTGTGGTTCTCAAGGCTGATCCGCAGCGGGCCGGGGCGCAGGGTCAGCGTCTCGTTCAGCGCATGCGCCCGACTGATGACCATTGAGAGGTTTTGCCGTTCGTCGGTGGGCTCGCCCCTGACGTCGATGAACTGCGCCGTGTGGGTTACCGCATCGAAGATGATGACGAATTGAGCTGGTAGCTGCACCGAGATGAAAGCCTTCTCGCCCGGATCCAGCTCAATGATCTCCAACAGGGTGCGCCCGAACTTCGCTTCGAAGTCCTCCGGCAGATCGACACCGGAACTGAAGAAAATCTGGCGGTAGTACTCAAGCGGAGGCAGACGATCGGGGTCGTGAGCGGCAATCCTGCGGACCCTTGGACTGACGGTGAACGTTACCTCGACCATCTCGTCAAGGGTTGGCTCGTATCCGGCAGAGCAAAGCGCGCAATGATAACTCTCCTGGTCGACTGTCTTAAGGCTTGCACCGGTATCGAGGACGCCGCCGCATCCCGGGCAAAGGACGTTCCAGGTCATTTCGAACGCGCCCAGGCGGGCCGCATGCAGAAGCGCGGCGATGGTTTTCTCTTCATCGAGATGATGTGCTTCGGCGAAGGCGAGCGCATTGATGCGGTTGAGGTCACGATCGGAACCGCGCATGACGACGTTCTCGATGCACTCCACCGTTTGCGGGTCAGCCGCCTGTCGCAGAGTGGTAAAAAGCGCGTCCACTTCACTCATTAGACAAGCCTCGATGCGAGGAACACCACTGCCGACGACGCCAGCAGTGGACTATAACACGGCACACCCATGATAGAAATCTCGCCGCCCCGGTCTTGTTCGCTTCCAGATCCAGGTAGTGGGAATGCGTAGCCGCCGCGCTAAGGACGTCGCGGATCGGCATGGCTAGACTGACCTTGCCCCCAGATCTCATCGAGTTTTGAGTTCGCTCTAGCGGTTTTGTGTTGCTGCATTTGCGGTGATAGCGACGGGTTGATGATCCGAGGGAAGTTGGCAGGCGTTAGCCAGGCGACGCCAGTTTGCAGGCAGTGATCGTTATAGTCGCAGCGTCAGTTCGAAAGCGCTGAGCGGGAATGGGTCAGTGACGAAAGGGGATATCATATTTCGTCGAACTATTTCCTTCTCCACGGAACCGTGTGCTCTCCCAAAGAGGCCAACAAGGCCACCAGGGCGGCCTGTCGGTGAGTATCGGTCTTCTGGAAAATGGACTTGACCCTGCTACGGACAGTTTCCTTGGTGACACCAAGCGTTTCCGCGGCATTTTCGAGAGGCTCGCCGATTGCCAAAAGCGCCGCGAGACGCGCTTCCGCTGGTGTGAGCCTGAAGGCGAGACTGAACACCCGCCAGTCGGACTTGGCGGGCGGTACGATCTCATTGAGAAGCAGCAATGCTCGCGCGCAGAGAAAGGGGGACTTTGCCACGCCATCGACGGGCAGCATCCTGATCACGATTGGAGCGGCGTTCTCCCACCGCACAACAATTGGAGGTGCACACAAGGTCTTGCCCTCGCGAAGTCCTCGCAGTCGGTCGGTGACTTTGCCGTATGCCGCCTCGGCAAGGCGATCGCGGAACATCAGACGCCCACCAGCAATATGAATGGAAGTGCCCAATAGTCGCTGCGCTGCAGCGTTGGCATGGATGAACCTGCCTGTCGCGTCGATTGCCACGACGGCTTTTCCGATTTGATCGAACGAGTTGGCAACAGTCGACAACGAGACGCGGCCTGCAAGATGGGCAAGACTGCCAACTTCGTGCAATCGCATGGAGAACTGCTCGAGGATGGTCCTTTCTGTCTCTTCGAATTTCCCTTGGCGTAGTGATCGATGCATCGTCAGGGACCAGAAGTCTGGGCCGCCGCGCATCCCGATGCCAGCCCACCACTTTCCGTCAAAACGGGGTAGGAATTCGTCAAAAAATGGTGCGCCTTGGCCGACGGCGTTGGTCAGATCGCGATCCAAGGCAACCTGGCCCTGCATGTTCAGAACCCTCGCGCGCCGATGACTGTCAGCATCTCGCTCGGGCCAACCCTCGCGGACATACGTCTCCAGGCAATCCTTGAGGTGTGCGGTCGCCAGCGCTCCTTCGGACCCGGTCTGCGGAATCAGGGCAGCTCCCATGGCGCCGGCAGCCGTCGCCACGTCCTCCAGAAGTTCCGTCCAACGCGACGGATCCGCAACAATGTCTGACAAGTGCATGGACGCCTGTTGCAATCGCTTTATGTCGATCGACATCCCGCCCCCTACGTGATTGGTAAATACAATCAGCGCGCAGAATATAATAAAATATATTTCGAATTACCACAGGATAACTTGGTGCTTCCTCAGCAACAACTTCCAAATCCCGCACTATTTTGTTCATTTGATTTAAAACAGGAACTTAGGTATGCGCCCTAGGCCATGTATATCCATCGGCCTCACACCTTCTACGACGGCGTTGCCACGCAACGACGTTAGGGGGCAGCCAACCGTTGGGCTTCAGGCAAGGCCTCGTCTCTCTGGTATCCCGCGCCGTTCAATTCAGACACGCGGCAGGTCCCATCAATCTGCATCATCTGCCAATCAACCCCCAAAAGGGGGTCGAAAGCTCTCTTGACGAATGCTCCAGTCTTTCTCGCGGGGGGATCGGCCCTCCAACGTCACCGGAAAGAGGGATTGATGGGTACAAACTCCTCCTTGAAACTGGTGGGTGCGGTTGCAGCCGCTTTAACCCTCGGGCTTCAGGCACGCGCCTCTGACATCGATCGTGCGCCTCACTTTGACGTAGATGTCGCCATTGTATTCGCTGTTGATTTCTCGTCCTCGATCGATCCTGACACGGCCGACCTGCAGAGGAACGGCCATGTTGCCGCACTGACTTCCCCCGAGATCATCAACTCCATTTCGGGCAATCATCTGGGTTGCATTGCTGTGACTTACTTTGAATGGGCGAGCCCGGCACATATAAAGGTCGTCCTGCCGTGGGTGAAGATTTGCGGGCCTGCAGATGCCGAATCGGCTGCTCAGGTAATCAGCAAGAAGGGCGATACCGGCTTCAGCCGCCGGGGCAGAGGCGGAACATCCATTTCCTCAGCCATCGGAGTTGGAAGTCTGCTTCTCGACCAGTTTCCAGGAAGTGCGGAACGAAAGGTCATCGACATCTCTGCCAATGGAGAAAACAATGACGGCTATCCTGTTCAGCAAGCCAGGAATATGGCGGTCGAAAAGGGATACACGATCAACGCAATAGCCATCCCGAGCAAGGAAGATGAGGACCCTGGCCGTCCACTGGCTTCATACTTTGCCGACAACGTCATAGGCGGCTTTCAAGCCTTCGTGATGGAGCCGAGGGCCGCAAGTGACTACACCACGGCTTTGCGCCGGAAACTGGCAAGAGAGATAGCGCTGAACAGTGATCCGTATTCGTCGAAAACCGGGGATCGCATTGAGTGGCGACGTGTTACGGCCATCGCCCCCAAGCAGTGGACGAGATCGCAGCTTGCTGAGAATTTCATCCAGTCTTTCCGCATTGAGTAGCACGAGGTCGGAATTCCTGCCGCCATAGGCACTGCCCGGCGGGATATGAAGGCAACGGGACCTACGCGCTCGCAGCGGAGTTCGGCGACGACGGACAACCGGTTCGGGGGCTGCATACGATCAACCTTGAGGAAGCGGGGACAATCCAGGTTGAACAGGAGCGTATTGGCGCGGGGTTCACGAGCGAAGAGGTAGTCATCGAAAGGAGCGCCGGCGTGAAGCCGGCGCTGCGATTTCGTCTAGTGGGTCGCACCCGATCCGCCGGCTGCAACGACTGCGAATGGCTGGCCCTCGACGGCAATGGTGCGCGTCTCCTTCAACGACACTGGATCAACAATTCGAACCAGGCTGTGACGGGGATCGGTGATGGCGATGCGGTCGCCGGCGACCGCCAGTCGCGGCCGCGGATCGCGCCAGTGGCCGTCCTTGCTGTAGGGCTCGGTTACAGTCTCGCTTTTGGCGATCTCGCCGTTTATCACGTCCAGCAGATGGAGCTTGCCGTCCTCCGTCAGGATATAGGCGTTGCGCGGTTGGGCGGGATCGAGCGCGAAATCGACCCGCCGCGTCGGAAGGTCGACGAGCCGATAGGGTTCGTCCCTGCTGTCGGGGTCGATGAGGACGACCTTGTCCTCACCGTAGTTGCCAAGGAAGAACTGCATGGCGGTGCCGCCGAGCAGGGTCGACACCTTCCCCTCCGGCAAGGACGCAGGATAGGCCAGCATCTCGACCTTTGGTCCGTCGACACCGCCGGGACGGGCGACGAGGACGCCTTCGGCGCAGCCGAAGGCCACCAGCCGGGCGGAACTCGCCTCTCCATGCAGTCCGGTGCAGGTCGCGACGTCTCCCACCTGCTTGCCCTCCTGGTCAAGTACCCGCAGTCCGAGCCGCGGCGGTAGTTCGCCCTCCTTCACCTCGGCCTCCATGTTCGGCACGGAAACAAGCAGGTAGTTGCCCATCGGCACGGCGACGCCATGATGCGGTGCGATCGTGTCGAAGGGTTTGGGTTCTACCTTGTCTTCCAGCAGCGCGCGTTCCCCAAGGAGATCGAACTTTCCGCCGCGATCATAGAAAACGGCGAGTGCGTCGCCATGGGTCACGACGTGACCGGGCTTTTCGCCGGTAATTGTCGTCGCGAGGAGCTTCGGTTCCTTGATCTCGATATCTCGATGCTCGCCATGATCGGATAGCGCGATGCCGGTGTCGATCGCATGGACTGTGTTCTGGTCGCCCTGAACGGCGAAGACCGTGCGTCCGGTATCGCTGAGCGACAGGGCCGCATAGCCCTTGATATCGAAGCGCGCGATTTCCTTGTCAGTGCCGAGATCGATGGCGCGGACGATCGGCAGCGTGTGATCGGCAACGAACAGCCGCCACGTGTCACCCTGCTCTTCTTCGGCATGAAGCGCCAATGGCGCGGCCAATGTGACAAAAACTGTGGTGGCCAGAAGTACAGGTTTGCGGGAACGGAACATGGATATCTCCTGTCTGCGGAATGCTAGTGTTGATGAGGCCTGGAGCGCCGGAGGATGTGGCAATCTCCGTTGCCCCGTTTGGTGTCACGAGGCCCGGCGTTCCCAGCTTGCGAAGGGATCGGGAAGGTCTTTCCAGAGGCCGGGATCGAAATCCGTTTCGCTGACCAGACAGTCGTCCAATTCGGCGCGGATCGCTGCCTCGTCCATCGGCTCCGCGCCGATGAAGACGATCTCCTGTCGCCGGTCGCCCCAGGTCGGATCGAGATAGGGCTCCATCATCTGCAGAAAACCGGGATCGCGTGGCCATTGCGCCTTCGGCACGGCCGACCACCAGACGCCCATCCTGCCTGTGCGCACGAGCGCACCGGCCTGGCTGATTTCACCGACATGATGCGGCCGCGTCGCCAGCCAGAAGAAGCCCTTTGCCCGTACGACTCCCGGCCATGACCGATCGATGAAGCGCTGGAAGCGCGCGGGGTCGAAGGGACGACGAGCGCGGTAGACGAAGGAGCGAATACCGTATTCCTCGGTTTCGGGAACATGGTCCTTGAAGCCGTGCAACTCCTTGAACCACAGCGGATGCTGCTCGGCCTTCGCCAGATCGAAGCGACCGGTGCCGAGAACCTCCTTCAGGTCGACTTGGCCGAAATCGGTTTCGATCAGTTTTGCGTCGGGATTGAGGGAGACGATGATCTTGCGGGCTGCATCGCGCTGTTCCGGCGTCGCGGTGTCGATCTTGTTGAGCACCACGACGTCGGCGAATTCGATCTGTTCGACCAGAAGATCGACGACTGTCCTGTTGTCGCCGTCGCCGGCCGTGTCGCCGCGGTCGGCGAGGAAATCTTCGGAGCCGTAGTCGGCAAGTAGATTGGCGGCATCGACCACCGTTACCATCGTGTCGAGCCGCGCCACGTCGGACAGGCTGACGCCGTTTTCGTCACGGAAATCGAAGGTCGTCGCCACCGGCAGCGGCTCGGCGATCCCGGTCGATTCGATCAGCAGGTAGTCGAACCGGCCCTGCTCGGCGAGTTCACGCACCTCCTTCAGCAGGTCGTCACGCAGCGTGCAGCAGATGCAGCCATTGGTCATTTCGATCAGCTGCTCTTCGGTCCGCGACAGGTTCGCACCGCCATCGCGCACCAGCGCGGCGTCGATGTTCACCTCGCTCATGTCGTTGACGATGAGCGCGACGCGCAGTCCCTGGCGATTCGAGAGGACGTGATTGAGCAGCGTTGTTTTTCCGGCTCCGAGAAAACCGGAGAGGACGGTGACGGGCAGTTTGTTGATCATGAGAACGTCCGCTTGATTTGGTAATGTTATACCGTTACAATAGAGCGGAAAAATTCGGGCCGGTCAAGGCGACGGATTCGGGAATTTTCGGCGATTGGGAAAACTGAGGACAGGGAATGATAGTCGATGAAGCACTACCGCCGTGACACCACACCTTGTGCTCGAGCGTCTTCCGATGCGAGTCGGAAGCCGAGACAGGCATTCGGTGGACGTCGTCCATTACGGGCAAAGCAATGCCGAGACCTCCCCCGCGATGCAGCGGCCGGCATTCGTTTGATCGGCGCATGTGAGACCGGGAGGTCCTGGGAGGGGACGAATGCGACGACCCACGGCCAGGAGACCTGCCTCACTGCGCGGGCAATCATCTTGGGCGCAAAGCGATGGTTCTTGAAGATGGCGGTGGGCTCACTCATTTTTTCCCCACTACTCGCAAACCGCTACGCCACAGACACGAGACATCGTCCAATCAGAGGTCGCCTGGAGGCAATCATCGCCCAGCGAGTGGCCATGGCCGTCTTTAAAAGCCTTAAATGTATTCTTGTCGATCAAAGTGAGGCTCGATGGTCCCTCGCCGCGCACCCCATCGATTTCTACCATCAGGCATTGATCGAATGTTCGCCGTTTGAGAAGTCATGTCGGGACGTTGTTACTTGCGTATCATCGGCTCACCGTTGCTTGGCGCCGAAATCGAGCGTGCTCTTAACCGCCGCCCGCCAGCCGAGAACGAGCGTCTGGCGGTCGACCTCATTCATGCGAGGCGTAAAGGTGCGGTCTCTTTTCCAGCTTTGCGAAAAGCCCTGCATATCCGGCCAGACCCCTGCCCCGTGGCCGGCCAGCCACGCAGCGCCCAGGGCTGTCGTCTCGTTCACGACCGGGCGATCTACGGGCACATCCAGAATGTCTGCCAGACGCTGCATCGTCCAGTCGCTGGCGGCCATGCCGCCGTCAACGCGCAGGAAGGTTTCACTCGCCTTGGGCCAATCCCGGCGCATCGCCCTCAACAGGTCGCGGGTCTGGAAGCAGACGGATTCTAGGGCCGCTTTCGCGAGTTCCGCCGGGCCGGTATTGCGGGTGAGGCCGTAGAGCGCGCCGCGCGCGTCGGGATCCCACCAGGGCGCGCCCAGGCCCGTAAAGGCGGGAACGAGATACACGCTTTGCCTGGCATCCGCGGCGCCAGCCAGAGTGCCGGAGCGGTCGGCGCGGTCGATGACACCGAGACCATCCCGCAGCCATTGCACTGCGGCACCAGCGACGAAGATCGAGCCTTCGAGGGCATAGTGCATCCGGCCGTCGATCCAGTACGCAATCGTCGTCAGCAAACGATGCTGCGAGACTACAGGCTCCTCGCCGATATTGAGGAGGGTGAAGCAGCCCGTGCCGTAAGTCGACTTGACCATGCCTGGCTCGAAACAGGCCTGGCCGATCATCGCGGCCTGCTGGTCGCCAGCAATGCCCTTGATGGCGATGCGTCCGCCGAACAGCGCTTCGTCCGTCTCGCCGAAATCGCCCGTATTTGCAACGATTTCCGGGAGAATGGCCCTCGGGATGCCGAAGAGCGACAGAAGACTGTCGTCCCATGCAGCTGTCTCGATGTTGCAAAGCATCGTGCGAGATGCATTCGTGATGTCGATCAGATGGCGCCGCCCGCCTGTCAGCTTATAGACGAGCCAACTGTCGACGGTACCGAAGGCGAGATGCCCCGCCTGTGCCGCCTCTCTCGCACCGGGCACATGTTGCAACAACCAGGCGATCTTTGTGGCGGAGAAGTAGGGATCGAGCAGCAGGCCTGTCCTGCGGCTAATGTCCTGTTCTGCACCGTCGGCGCGAAGCCGCGCGCAGTGTTCGGCGGTCCGCCTGTCCTGCCAGACGATCGCCCTCGATATCGGTGTGCCGGTGCGCCGGTCCCACATGACAACCGTTTCGCGCTGATTGGTGATGCCGATGGCCGCGACGTCGCGGGAGGAAACACCGGCGGAAGTCAGCGCCGTGCGAGACGTCTCGACCACGGTCCGCCACAGGTCCTCGGCGTCATGTTCTACCCATCCTGATTGCGGGAAATGCTGCGGGAACTCCTGCTGTCCGCTTCCGACGTTCCGGTACTCGCTGTCGAAGACGATCGCCCGCGTGGACGTCGTTCCCTGATCGATCGCCAAGACATATCCGCTCATGACTTCCCCAGTTCAGTTGACGGCCACCTTGCCGCCAGATTGTTGTCCCGCCAGAAACGCCGTCACGGCGGCAACCTCGTCGGGCGTGCAGCGTAGGCCCAGCTTGGAGCGCCGCCACAGGATATCCTCGGCCGATCGCGCCCATTCCATTTCCACGAGATAGCGGATCTCGTTCTCACCAAGGTCCGCAGCGACAATTCTGCCGAGGCCGCCGTCGGCTTCGAGAAAATCAAAAGCCTTGGTGCCGTAGTTCCGGGCAAGCCGCCGAATTGTGGCGTCTGCAACGAAGGGCGCACGAGCCGTAAGCTTCGCGACGAGCCCCTCGAACCCATCCAGCGGGAAGTCGCCGCCAGGCAGGGTCGCGCCGGCGGTCCAGCTCGGCTTTCGTGGGCCAAGATGTTTTTCGACGAGGCCGAGGACCGATTCTGCCAACCGGCGATAGGTGGTTATCTTGCCGCCGAAGACGTTGATGATCGCGCCGGTTTCCGCATCGCCCTCATCCTTCAGGACGTAGTCGCGTGTGGCCTCCTGCGCGCTTGCGGTTCCGGCCTCGTAAAGCGGGCGGATGCCGGAATAGGACCAGACCACATCTGACGGGGTGATCTGCTTGCGGAAGTAGTCACTCGCGGCAGCGCAAAGATACGCCGTCTCCTCTTTGCTGATCGCGACCTTCTCCGGTTTGTCGCGAAAATCGCGGTCCGTCGTGCCGATCAACGTGAAGTCGCCCTCATAGGGAATGGCGAAAATGATGCGCTTGTCCGTGTTCTGGAAGATATAGGCCTTGTCGTGGTCGAAAAGCTTCTGCACCACGACATGACTGCCCTGGACGAGACGGACATTCTTCGCCCTGACCCCGCCGGCAGCTAGCCCGATAACTCGATCCACCCATGGGCCAGCGGCATTGACCACAAGGCGCGCACTGACCGTCCGACGCGTCCCCGTTTCGCGGTTCGCGATGTCGGCGACGAATCCGCCATCGCGCCGTTCGACACGGACGACTTCGCTGCGGGTCAAAATCTTCGCACCGCGGTCGGCGGCGTCGCGTGCGTTGAGTACCACCATGCGGGCGTCCTGCACCCAGGCATCGGAATATTCAAAACCCTTGGCGTAAGCATCCTTCAGCGGCCTGCCGGCCGGGTGCTTCGAAAGATCCAGCACGGATGTCGGTGGCAGCCTCTTGCGACCTCCGATGTGGTCGTAGAGGAAAAGGCCCAGCCGCAGCAGCCATGCAGGGCGCAATCCTTTGTGATGCGGCAGCACAAAGCGCAGCGGCCAGATGATGTGGGGCGCCATCTGCCAAAGCACTTCCCGCTCCATCAGAGATTCGCGCACCAGCCGGAACTCGTAATGTTCCAGATAGCGCAGCCCCCCGTGGATGAGCTTGGTGGAGGCCGACGACGTGCCGCTGGCGAGGTCATTCATTTCCGCCAGCAACACCTTGTAGCCACGGCCGGCCGCGTCGCGCGCGACACCGCAGCCATTGATGCCGCCGCCGATGACGAGGATATCGTAATCGAAAGCCATGTCAGAGCCCGGCGACGCAGACATACTTCAGCTCGAGGAAGCCCTCGATGCCGTACTTCGAACCCTCCCGGCCGAGACCGGATTGCTTGATGCCACCGAAGGGCGCCATCTCGTTGGCGATCATGCCGGTGTTGACGCCAACCATGCCGGCTTCCAGCGCCTCGGCGACGCGGAAGACGCGCGCCATGTCCTTGGCGTAGAAGTAGGATGCGAGGCCGTATTCACTGGCGTTGGCCATGGAGATCACGTCCTCCTCGTCGCGGAAGGGGATGATTGGCGCGAGCGGCGCGAAGGTCTCCTCGCTCGCCACCTTCATCGCCTGGGTGACGCCGGCGATCACCGTTGGCTCGTAGAAGCTGCTGCCCAGCGTACTGCGCTTACCGCCGGCGAGCAGCTTGCCGCCCTTCTCCAGCGCATCGGCGACGTGTTCTTCCATCTTGGCCACGGCCTTCTGATCGATCAGCGGACCCTGGGTGACGCCGGCCTCGGTGCCACGGCCGAGCGTCAGCCCGGCGACCTTGGCGAGCAGCTTCTCGGTGAAGGCCTCGACCACGCCTTCCTGTACGTAGATGCGGTTGGCGCACACACAGGTCTGTCCGGCATTGCGGAACTTCGAGATCATCGCACCCTCGACCGCCGCATCGAGATCGGCGTCATCGAAGACGATGAAGGGTGCATTGCCGCCGAGCTCGAGCGAGAGTCGCTTGATGCCGTCGGCTGCTTCCTTCATCAGCCAGCGGCCGACGCCGGTCGAACCGGTAAAGGTGATCTTGGCCACCTTCGGGTTGTGGCAGAATTCCGTACCGATCGGCTTGGCTTCGCCGGTGACGACGGAGAAGACACCCGCCGGCACGCCGGCGCGTTCGGCCAGAACCGCCAGCGCCAGTGCCGAGAGCGGCGTCTGCGAAGCGGGCTTCAAGAGCATGCTGCAACCGGCGGCAAGTGCGGGGCCTGCCTTGCGCGGGATCATGCCGTTGGGGAAATTCCACGGGGTGATGGCAGCGCAGACGCCGACCGGCTGCTTCAGCACCATGATGCGCTGTCCGGCATTGGCGCCCGGAATGATGTCGCCGTCGATGCGCTTGGCTTCCTCGCCGAACCACTCGAGATAGGCAGCGTTGGAGATCACCTCGCCCTTGGCTTCAGCGAGCGGCTTGCCCTGTTCAGAGGTGAGGATCAGCGCAAGGTCGTCCGCATTGGCGATAATCAGGTCGTACCAGGCGCGCAGGATCTTGGCGCGCTCCTTGGCGGTTTTCTTCGACCAGAGCTTCTGGGCTGACTCCGCCTCGTCGATCGCCTTGGCGACTTCCTCGCGCGATAGTGCCGCGACGTTGGCGATCAGCGAACCGTCGAAGGGATCATTGACCGCAAAGGTATTGCCGCTTGCCGCCGCGACCCAGCGGCCGCCGACAAAGGCCTTGTCGACGAGGAGGGACGGGTCCTTGAGCGCAGATGTCAGGGGATGCGTCATGAGAAATCTCCGATGAGCTTGAGGAGGGCCGGAATCGCAAGCGAGGCGCCGGACAGGAACAGGAGGACGAAGGCCAGGCGCCGCATGTTGAGGGGCGAGATGCCGGGCGGATAGCGGCGCGCCAGCTGCGTGAAGGCAATCACCACGGGAATGGTGGCGAGCGACCAGAGAAAATGCCGGTCCGGCATCTGGCCGGCCAGCGCCACGGTGCCGAGGCGCAGGAACGCGTTCAGCGCGAAGACGGCGACCAGCGTTTCGCGCACCGCTGCCGCGCGCATCGGCTGGCGATAGAGGTGGTAGACGAGCGGCGGCCCGGCAGTCGAGAACAACCCGCCCATCAGCCCAGCGATCGCGCCGAAGAACAGGAAGGAGCCGTTGCCGGAGCGCCGTTCGAGCGGCTCGGGCTTGAACAGAAGCTGGATGCTCGAGACGATGATGACCGTGCCAAGTACGAGTTTCAGCCAGTCGAGCGAACCCTTGAGCAGGATCCCGAGCAGCCAGTAACCGATGAGCAGAAAGACGAGGCTGGAGACCATCACCAGCGCGAATTCGCGCCCGGCAATGTCGCGCCAGCCCCTGGCCAGGACCTGCGCAGCATTGACCACGACGAGGATGCTGACCAGCACCGCCGCTTCGGCAAGTGGGATGATGCCGGTGAGCCCTACGCCGCCCATCATCATCAGGCCGAACGCAAAGCCCGTCAGGGTCTGCACGTAGGCGGCGACGGCGGCGAGCGCCAGAAGTGCCGCCAGTTGAGCCGGATCCATTGTCAGAGCGCCTTCAGCCCGTCGAACAGGGCTGCATTGGCCGCACCCTGGCGGTAGAACAGCGCGGGCTGGCCGAGCGGTGCCGCCACGGTGGCCTCTGCGCCACCGTCATGGACCTTGCCGCTCCAGATATGCACCCAACGCGTACCCTTTGGCAGGTAGACTGTCCGCTCGGTCTCGCCGGCCTTCCAGACCGGGGCGACGATCAGTTCGGCCCCGTAGAGATAGGCGTCCTGGATGGCATAGGTCGCGCGGTCGTCCTCATGGTGCAGGAAGAGCGGGCGCTGCACCGGAAGGCCCGTTTCCGCCGCTTCGACCGACAGGCCTTTGAGATAGGGCGCGAGGTGGACATAGATCGCCGTCATACGCGCGAAATGGGCAAGCACCGCCGCATCCTGATCGATCTGGAGATTTTCACGAGGACGGTTGCCCTCGTGGCTGCGCATGACGGGCGTGAACGCCGCCATCTCGGCCCAGCGCATCAGAAGCTCGGCAGTACGAACATTGCCGAAGAGGCTCGTATAACCACCGATGTCGGAGTGGTGATAGGCGTTGCCGAGAAGACCGGAGGAAAGCGCGCCCGACATGACGGTGACGAGACCATCGTGACGGGAGAAGTCAACCGACTGGTCGCCGCCCCACAGCAACGGGCAATGGGCCTGAACGCCGGTATATCCGGCGCGCATGAAGAACAGCGCCTCGCCGGTCTTGCCGCGGCTTTCGAGCGCCTTGGCGTTGACCTCGGCCCACAGCGTCGGCCAGGCATTGTGCATCAGCTTTGCGTCGATGCCGTTGGCAAGGTTGACGTCGATCGGCAGATATTCGCCGAAGTCCGCCATCCAGCCGGAAAGGCCGAAATCCAGCATGTTCTGACCGATCACGCGCTCGGCAAACCAAGCGGACGCTTCGGGATTGGTGAAGTCGACCACACCGCAATCGAACTCGCCGAAGTCAACCAGGGCGGTATTTCCATCTGCGTCCGTTGCAAAATAGCCCTTGGCCTCGGCCTCCGGAAAGAGTGAGCCGTCGACACAGAGATAGGGGTTCACATAGCCGAGAAAGCGGATGTTTTCGTCGGCAAGCTCTGCGATCTTCTGGCGGAGGTGCGGGTAGCGTTCCTCATTGCCCACCCAGTCCCAGAAGAGCCGTGCACCGAACGAGGTGTGGCGCAGACCCACCCAGTCCTCACACCAGAGGCCCGAAACCTTCACGCCGGCGGCGCGCATCTTTTCCAACCGCTCGAACGAGGTGTTGCCATCCTTGAGGCCGATGATCGCACCCTGATAGACCCAGTCCGGCAATTGCGGCTGGCGGCCGAAGCGTAGCGAGAGCTTCGAGACGAGATCGCGGAAGGTGCCAGCGGAGAAGAACTCGATCTTCTCGGGCACCGCCCAGATTTCCACTTCATGGAACCCTTCGCGGCGGAAATCGAAGACCGCATAGGCGGTCGTGTCGACATGCAGGGCATAGCGTCGCGAGGAAACGTAGGTCGGCTGGGGATAGTTGGTGTTGTAGTAGTCGCCGCCGGCCTTCGCAGTCACATCGGACTGGAAGGTAATCGCGGTTGTCTTGTCGCGGCCGACTCCGGGCTCGGAGGTCCACAGCGGGAAACGGCGACCGCGCATGTCGAAATAGGACATCTGCTCGCCGCCGCCCCAGACATGCTCGTCCTTGTCAGCCACGGCGCGGAGCCAGAGCCGGTTGATTGAGGTATCCGCCGCGTGCAGCAGAAGGCTGTCGCCCTCCACCGTCAGTTCGAGGCGTACCGGCTGGCCGGGCGCACTGGAGAGGCGCACGGTGTTGCCCTCGACGTCCGCATGGGCAAGAGCGGTGCGCTCGACGACATAGTCCTCGATATCGAAATTGCCGCGATACATATCCATGCGTTCCTCACCGCGGCCAGCAAAGAAGGCGGGATTTTCCGGAGTGTGGTTGAGGATTTCGCGGCTATCGAGGGAAAGTGTGAAACCGGCGGGGGTCTTTTCGAGAAGCATGGCGAAACCTTCAGTTCTGTGTGAGGCCGGCATCGACGATGAAGTTTGCGCCGGTGCAGCCGCCGCTCTCATCGGAGCCAAGGAAGAGTGCGAGGCGCGCGACATGGCCGGCATCGAGGCGGAATTTCAGCGATTGCAGGTCGATGAACTTCTGGCTTTCCTCCGGCCCGGCCCAAAGCGCCTTCTGCCGCTCGGTGACAATCGCGCCGGGCACGATGCAGTTGACGCGAATGCCGTGGGGCCCCAGGTCGCGGGCGAGCGTGCGCGTCATGCCGTTGATCGCGGCCTTCGCGGTCGTGTAGCCAACCATGACAGGGTTGCCGCGCATCCAGGAGACCGAGCCCATCATGACGATGGACCCACTGCCCTTCCCGCGCATGCCCTTGGCCACGGCCTGTGTCGCAAAGAACTGGTGGTCGAGGTTGAGCGCCAGCATACGCCGCCAGTAGTCCGGCTCTACTTCGTCCAAGCGATGGCGGTCGTCCTTGCCGGCATTGTTGACGAGGACGTCGACGGCCCCGTGCTGCGCCTCGACCGCCGCCACCGCCGCGCGCAACGCCGGGATATCGGTGAGATCACAGGGGTGAAACTCCGCGCCCGTCGCCGCCGCCGTCGCCTTGCCCGCGGCCTCGTCGATATCGAGGAAGGAGACGCACGCGCCCTGGGCGCAGAAGGCTGCCACCATGGCCTCGCCGATGCCGGAGGCGCCGCCGGTGATGAGTACGTTGCGACCATCGAGTGAGTGATAGCGGACGGTGTCGTAGGTCATGGCAAGTCTCAGCATGCTGGGTTGAACAGGGTCCGGGCGAGGCCGGCGACATCAGTGCGCATCGAAAACAGCGCACCGGAGAGCGGATACTCGGCAAGCTCTTCATCCGGACGTCCGATGCTGGCGCTGGTGCAGTAGAGCGTCTTCATATCCGGCCCGCCGAAGGCGATCATGGTCGGGCATTTTGCCGGCACCGGATATTCTGCGAGAAGCGTGCCGTCCGGCGCATAGCGCTGCACGCGGCCACCCTCGTAGAGGGCCGTCCAGTAGCAGCCCTCGACATCAACCGCGCCGCCGTCCGGGCGGCCCTTATCGGTCTCGGAGCCGAAGCGGGCAAAGACCTGCCGGTTCGTCGCCGCACCCGTCGCCGGGTCGTAGTCGTAGGTATAGAGCGTGTAGCGCAGCGTGTCGGAATGATAGAGCCGTCGCCCGTCCGGCGAGAAGGCGACGCCGTTGGAGGTGAGCAGTCCTTCGGCAACGCAAGCAAGACCACGGGAATCGTAGCGATAGAGACTGGCGATGCCTTTCTCGCGCGTTTCGTCGACCGTACCCGCGACAAAGCGGCCGGCCGTATCAACCCCGCCGTCGTTGAAGCGGCTGATCGCCTGATCCTCGGGATTATCAGCAAGTTTGCGCCGCGGCGTACCGTCCGCATCGATCAGCCAGAGGCCGGAGCGAAGGCCGGCGATGAAGCCACCGCCCTCCGCAAGGCCGATGCAGCCGATCTCCTCGGGAAGCGTCATCATCTCCAGCGTGCCACTCTCCGGCAAGAAGCGATGGATGCGGCACTGCTTGATGTCGACGAAATAGAGCGCCTGCTCGGCCACCGACCAGACCGGGCTCTCTCCGAGTGCTGTCTTCGCGTCGAGTACGAGGCTGAAACCCTGGTCCACGAATCGATCCTCAGTAAGCGGCGGTCTGCTGGGCGGGGGCTGCGGCTGTCCCCTTGAGCTGACCGAGCCAATCGCTGGCGCGACCCGTCATCATGGCTATGTCGGAGGCGATTGCGGCATAGTCGTAGCCGTAGCCAATGAAGCGCTTCACCATATCAGGGTTCGGACCAACGATGCCGACTGGCTTGCCGGCCGAGTGGGCATCCTTCGCCGCTTTCTCGATCAGCGCCTGAACCTCTGGATGAGCGATATTGCCGATATGGCCCATGGCAGCCGAGAGGTCGCCGGGCCCGACAAAGAGCGCATCGATGCCCTCGACGGCAGCAATCTCTGGCAGGCGCTCGATGGCTTCGGGCGTTTCGAGCTGGACGATGGTGCAGATATCGTCGTTGGCGGACTTCAGGTAGTTCGGGATCGTGCCGAAACGAGAACCGCGGTGCACGGCCGCAACACCGCGAATGCCGTGCGGTGGATACCGTGTATACGACGCCGCGGCCTTTGCCTCTTCCGCGTTCTGCACGAAGGGCAGCATGACTGTTCGCGCGCCGGCATCGAGCGCCCGCTTCACCAACACCTGGTCGTTCCAGGCGAGACGCACCACGGCATCCGCCGGCGTGCAGCCGATGGCGCGCAGGATATGGGCGAGATCGGTGAACTCGACCGGCACATGCTCCATGTCGACCACGAGGAAATCGAAGCCGCCGTAGCCAAGCGCCTCCGCCGTCGCGGGGGCCGCCGCCATCAGCCAGGTGCCGAGCGGGGTGGCGCGGTTCTTGTCGGCGAGCCAGGACTTGAAAGGATTGTTGCTGCTCATGGGGGCGTCTCTCAATAAATCGGCGGTTCTGGCACGGGCTGCGTGCCGGTCAGGAAGTCGAAGTCGCAGCCTTCATGTGCCTGGCTGACGTGGCGCTGGTAGAGGGCGGCGAAGGAGCGTTCGTAAATCGGCGCGGATGGCTTCCACGCATCGCGGCGGCGGGCTAGCTCTTCTTCGGACACGCGCATGTTGATGGTCGCGGCGGCGACATCGAGCTCGATGAGGTCGCCGGTCTTCACCAGTGCCAAGGGGCCGCCGATTGCGGCTTCCGGCGAGACATGCAGGATGCAGGTACCGTAATGGGTGCCGCTCATGCGCCCGTCGCAGATGCGCACCATGTCACGCACGCCTTGCTTCAGGAGCTTTTTCGGGATCGGCAGGTTGCCCCATTCCGGCATGCCGGGCGCGCCGACCGGGCCGGCATTGCGCAGCACGATCACCGTGTCCTCGGTGATGTCGAGTTCGGGATCGTCCAGCGTTCTGTTCATGGTGCGCGGATCGTCGAACACGATGGCCGGGCCGACATGCTTGAGGAACTTCGGGTTGGCAGCCGAGGACTTCATCACCGCACCGTTCGGAGCGAGATTGCCGCGCAGCACCTCCAGTGTCTTGCCGCGCGACAGTGGTACGACAGGATTGTCCTCACCGCGGATTACGTCATCGTTCCAGCAGTCGGCGGATGCAATATTGTCGCCTAGCGTACGGCCGTTGACGGTCGGCCGGTCGAGCACAAGGTGATGCGAGAGCTTCTTCAAAAGCGCATTGATGCCACCGGCGAAGTAGAAATCCTCCATGAGGTATTCGCCTGACGGGAAGACGTTGGCGACGACAGGTACCTTGCCAGCCATTTCCGCCATGTCGTCCAGCGTCAGAGAAACGCCGACGCGCTTGGCCATAGCGATGAGATGCACTGCCGCATTGGTAGAGCCGCCGAGCGCCATATAGGCGACGAGTCCATTGAGGAAGCTGTCGCGGCTCAGGATCTCCGAGGGCTTCAAGTCTTCCCAGACCATCTCCACGATGCGCGCTCCACAGGCGGACGCCATGCGTGAATGGCCGGAATCGATGGCCGGGATGGAGGATGCCCCGGACAGCGTCATGCCCATCGCATCGACGATCGAGGTCATGGTCGAAGCGGTGCCGATGGTGTTGCAGGTGCCGGGCGAGCGCGTCATGCGGCTTTCGAGATCTACCCAATCGTCGCGGGTGATGTTGCCAGCACGCAGTTCGTCCCAGTATTTCTTGGTGTGCGTGCCGGCGCCGGTCTTCACGCCACGCCACTGGCCGTTCGACATGGGTCCGGCCGGGCAGAAGATGACGGGAATGTCCATCGAGAAGGCGCCCATCAGCAGCGCCGGGGTGGACTTGTCGCAGCCGCCGAGCAGCACCGCGCCGTCGATTGGGTGGCAGCGCAGCAGCTCCTCGCATTCCATGGCGAGGAAGTTGCGGTAGAGCATGGTCGTCGGCTTGACCATGACCTCGCCGACGGAAATTGCCGGCAGTTCGACGGGATAGCCGCCCATCTGCCATACGCCGCGCTTCACCGCCTCGGCCCGGTCGCGCAGATGCGCGTGGCAGGGGCTCATTTCGCTCCAGGTATTGATGATGCCGATCACGGGCCGGCCCATGAACTCTTCGCGGCGCATGCCCATCTGCTGGGTACGCTGGCGGTGCGCGAAAGCCCGCATGTCATCGGAGGCAAACCAGCGCTGGCTGCGCAGTTCGGAGAGATCGAGCTTTCTGGTCATCCCTTGATTCCCCCGGCGGTGAGGCCCGAGACCACGCGTTCCTGGAAGATGACGATGAGTACGGCGACCGGCACGATGCCGACGACGAGCGCTGCCGAGATGACCGGCCAGGGGAAGGCGAACTCGCCCTGATAGAGCTGGATACCCACCGGAAGCGTGCGCAGCGACGGATTGGAATTGAAGGAGAGCGCCAGAAGGAACTCGTCCCAGGCATTGACGAAGGCAAGGATGCCGGCGGTGAAGACACCGGGCGCGCAGAGCGGCACGACCACCTTGAAGAGCGCGCCAAGCCGCGTGCAGCCGTCAATCATCGCAGCATTTTCGAGATCACGCGGTATTCCCTCGAAGAACGAGACGAGCATCAGCGTGCAGACCGGCAGCGACAGGACCGTATAGGGCAGTACCAGCGCGATCCAGGTGTTGAGCAGGTTCAGCGTGCGCATGATCTCGAAGAGCGGCACGAGAAGCGTGACCAGCGGGAAGGTCGAGACGGCGATGATCAGCGACAGGATGAGGCCGCGGTAGCGCAGGTTGAGCCGTGCCAGCGCATAGGCCGCCAACACCGAGACCAGCAGCGTCAGGCAGGTGGAGATCAGCGCCACCATGAAGCTGTTGAACAGGAAGAGATGCAGCGGCTGGTCGGAGAATGCCTGCATGTAGTTCGCAAGTGTCGGGGCATGCGGAAACCAGGTGATCGGCTTTGCCGTCAGTTCGGCTTCCGTCTTCAGCGAGGTGAAGAGGATCCACAGTGCCGGAAACATGCCATTGATGATCAACACTCCACCTGCAATGAAGCGCAGCGGACGGCCGGAAAGGAACGAGGGGAAACCGGGATTGGCGATGGCGGTCATGGCTTACTCCTTGGTCCGGATGGCGCGGAGATAGACAGCGGTCACGCACATCGACAGGGCAAACATCACCACGGCGAGCGCCGAGCCGTAGCCGAGGTCGAGGAAGGAAACCGTGTTCTGGTGGATGTACATGGCCAGCGTCGCGGTCGAGGTCCCTGGGCCCCCGCCGGTCATCATGTAGGGAATATCGAAGGTCTGAAGCGCCGTGATGGTGCGAAAGATCAAGGCGACTATGATGGAGGGCTTCAGAAGGGGCAGCGTTATCTCGAAGAACTGGCGGATGCGGCCAGCGCCGTCGACGTCGGCGGCTTCATAGAGCGAACGCGGGATCGTCTGCAGGCCAGCGAGGATGATAAGTGCCATGAAGGACGAGGTCTTCCAGATGATCGTCAGACAGATGGCAGCGAAGGCCCAGTTCGGCGAGTTGAACCAGATGATGCCCTCGAAACCCAGGCGGTTCAGGACGTCGTTGACGACGCCGTACTCGGAATGGAAGAACCAGGCGAAGATCAGGCCCGCGAAGGAGAGCGGCAATGCCCAGGGGATGAGCAGGGAAAGGCGCACCGGCCACTGCACACCGAAGGGGAGGTTCGCGAGCAGGGCCAGTGCCAGCCCGACCAGGAGGGCGCCGGGCACAGTGATCAGCGTGATGAGGACGGTGTTCCAGGTGGTTTCCCAAAAGACCGGATCCTCCAGCATGAGGCTATAATTTTCGAGGCCGACGAACTCCGCCGGCAGGCCGGAGGTGAGCGACAGGCTGAAGAAACTGGTATAGCCGAGGCGCAACACCGGATAGACGATGATCAGCGCGAGAAGGATCGCCGCCGGCGCCAGAAGAACGACGGCGAGTGCCCGGTCACCGAGGTCTAGCCAGCGCGTCCAGGCTGGCGGGCCGCGGTCGGCGGCGCTTGCCGCATTCAGGGTGGAGGTCGTCGTCACCGGTCAACTCCCGACGGTTCAGAGCAATTCCATCAAAGGCGACGCGCTTTGGCGTCCGGAACTGCGTGAAAACAAGAAAACTGGGAAGCCGGAAGGGAAAGCCCTTCCGGCGATGGCGATCAGCGCAGAATGCGCTTGAGGCGCGCCTCGATCTGGCTCGCGCCGTCTTCCGGCGTCGTGACACCCGCGAGCACGGCGTTGACGGTGGTGCGGATGACTTCGCTCACTTCGTTGTAGCGCGGCGTCACCGGACGGGCCTTGGCTGTCTCGACCACCTGAAGTGCGTCGGCAAACCACGGCACCGACTTCAGCACCTCGGCATTTGTATAGGCGCCGGCATAGGTGGGCAGCAGCGAGCCGTTGGCCGCCATGAAGACAGAAACGTCTTGACTGGAGAGGTATTCAACCAGCTTCTTCGCTTCGTCCTGATGGACGGAATAGGCCGATACGCCCCATTCCCAACCACCAAGGCAGCTCGCCTGCTCGCCGCTACCGAGCGCAGGTAGGCGCGTCACGCCAACATTGCCGTTAACGGCAGATTCCGCCCCTGGAAGTGTGTCCAGGCATAGGACCAGTTTACCGCGAAGAGCGCGTTGCCGGCCTGGAACTCCTTGCGCGTGTCATCAGTGGCGACTTCCGCGATGTTCTTTTTGGCGACTCCATCGTCGACGAAACCCTTCCAAAGCGCGAGCGCCGTGACTGCAGCGTCATGGTCGAAGGTCAGTTTGCCGTTTTCGACGAGGTTCTTGCCCTGGCTCCAGTAAGGCAGAAGGAAGGTGCAGACCGCGCCCTCGATCGCCTTGCCCTGGAACGAAAGGCCCTGCAGTTCCGGGTTGTTTTCGCCCTCGGCAACCTTCTTGGTGGCCGCAGCCAGTTCTTCCCAGGTCTTCGGTGGTGCGATGCCGTACTTATCGAGCAGGTCCTTGCGGTAGTAGAGGAACATGGCGTCGGCGAAAGCCGGCAGGGCGACGACCTTGCCGTCCACCGTGTTGGCCTCGGCATAGGCCGGCAGGTAGACCGACATGTCCTTGCCCTCGAAGGTGGACGTCCAGCCGGCGGCGGCGTACTGCGCCGGGCGAATGACGTCGAGCATCAGCACATCGAGATTAGTGTCCGCGGCGGACATGACGGTATTGAGATACTGTGCCTGCGCTTCCGAGGTGTTGCCACCGGTCTCGATCGTCACCTTGACGCCCGGATTTGCCGCTTCGTACTTGTCGAGCACCTTGCGCCAGACGTCCGGCTGGTGCTGGCTGGAAACGAAGATCTTCAGGTCGGTATCGGCGAAGGCCGGGACAGTGAAGGCAAACACGCTGGTGGCGGCGAGCAGGCTCGCCATGGCCTTGATATTCATTCTATCCTCCCTTTATCGATGGCGCGGCGCGCTCGATGTTCAGTTGATGACGCGTTCGCTCGCGGGATCGAAGAGATGTATCTTGGTGGGATCGACACCGAAGCGTACTTCTGCGCCCGGCTCCGGTCGCGTTTCCGGCGGCATGCGTGCGGTGAGCACATCGCCACCGACCGAGAAATGTACCAACGTGTCGGAGCCAAGCGGCTCGACAACCTGCACGCGCGCGGAGAGCGCGGCCGCCTGATCGGCGACGGCCCCGAAATGCTCCGGCCGGATGCCGACGATCACGTCCCGCCCCTCCAGCCGCGTCTCGCTTCCGGCCCGTACGGCCGACATCGACAGCTTGTTGCCGTCCGCAAAGACCAGACAGCCCGCTTCAACCTTTGCCTTGGCAAAGTTCATCGCCGGCGAACCGACGAAGCCGCCCACGAAGACGCTCTGCGGTCGGTTGTAGACTTCGTCCGGCGTTCCGACCTGCTCGATGTCGCCGCCCTTGAGGATGACGATGCGGTCGGCGAGCGTCATGGCCTCGACCTGGTCGTGCGTGACATAGATGATCGTCGTGCCGATTTGCTGATGCAGACGCTTGATCTCGGTGCGCACCTGGCCGCGCAACTTGGCATCGAGGTTTGAAAGCGGCTCATCGAAGAGAAACACCTTCGGGCGGCGGACGATGGCGCGCCCCATGGCGACGCGCTGACGCTGACCGCCCGATAGTTGACCCGGACGGCGATCGAGCAGATGACCGATGCCGAGCATTTCGGCCGCCTCGTTGATGCGCTGGTTAGCCTCGCGTATCGCGACACCGTGCACCTTCAGGCTAAAGCCCATATTCTCGCGCACCGTCTTGTGCGGATAGAGCGCATAGTCCTGGAAGACCATCGCGATGTCGCGCTCGCGCGGCGGCAAGCTGTTGACCAGCATCTCGCCGATCCTGATTTCGCCACCACTGATGCTTTCGAGACCCGCGACCATGCGCAGCGTCGTTGATTTGCCGCAGCCCGACGGGCCGACGAACACCACGAACTCGCCATCGGCGATTTCGAGATCGACACCCTTCACGATGCGCAGCGAACCGTAAGTTTTTTCCAGCTTTCGCAGGCTGACAGAAGCCATTCCTCTCTCCCAAGCGTCACCGGACATCCGGCTCATCTGCTCAAATAATAGCGCTACGATTTATTCGACGCAAGATACGAAGAGAAGAATCTTTTCTCTGTGCAAAACGATGCGCAAGAGACACAAATCACGATAAATATTCTTTTATTTTCAGCGCATTAAAGATTATCTTGCCTTCGCTCTCCATTGCGATAGGATCAGATCTATGTTATTAATATGATAATAGCGCTACGGAGACACTTATGGACAACACAATGCGAAAGCCGCCTCGCAATCGCCGCAAAATGCAGTCCGTCACCATGTCCGACGTCGCCGAGCTCGCCAATGTCTCGCCTTCCACTGTCTCGCTCTTCCTGCGCAAGCCAGAGGCGGTATCGCCGACCGCTAGCCAGGCAATCAGCCGGGCGATCGACAAGCTCAATTACGTGCCGAACCTCATGGCCGGGGGCCTGGCGGCCGCTTCCTCCCGCGCGGTAAGCATCCTTGTGCCCTCAGTGCGCAATGCCTTCTTCGCCGAAACGGTCTCCTCCATGCAGACGGCGCTCAAGAAGCAGCGCCTGCAGCTAATTCTCGGCCACACCGAATATGACGAGCAGGAAGAGGAGGAACTGGTGCGCATGGCGCTGTCGTGGGCACCGGCGGCTATCGTGCTGACCGGCCTTTCGCACAGCGCCGCGACACGCCGCCTTCTGGCCAACGTCGCCATCCCCGTTATCGAGATCTGGGAGCTGGGCGGCCTGCAAATCGATACCGCCGTCGGCTTTCATCACGACAAGGTCGGGGTTGCGGTGGCTGAGCACCTCATCCAGCAGGGGCGTCGCAACCTGCTCTTCCTCGGCGCGCGCATGCATCAGGACCGTCGCGCCAAACAGCGCTGCGACGGCTTCCTGCAAGCCGCCCGAACTGCCGGGATAACCGTAAACGTCGTAGAGCATCCCGATACGGCCTCGGCGGAAATCGGCTCGATGCTCCTGGCCGAAGCCCTGCGGCTCCATCCGGACACCGATGGTATCGCCTGCTCCAACGATCATATCGCGCTCGGCGTACTTTTCGCATGCGAGCGTTTGAAAGTCGCCGTACCGGACCGGCTCGCGGTGGTCGGCTTCGGCGACCTCTCCTTCAGTGCCGCCTGCAATCCGCCGCTCACCACGATCCGCCCCTCCGGCGACCTGATCGGTCGTGAGGCCGCCCGGCTGATCGAAGAGCATCTACACGGCGAGAAAGCTGACGGGCGTCGTACGATCGACACCCGCTTCACGCTGCAGCATCGCCGGAGCAGCTAGGAGGACGAGGGACAAGGACAGGCCGGATCGATATGATCCGTCATCCTTCTCCCTTGTGTGACCGGTTCTCCCATAGGATAGGCACCGTCCACCCTGACATCTGAAGCTAAACACCGACCTCCGCAGGATAAATCACATTTCCTGCATAGCGCGTCATGGCCACTTGAGTGGTAACAAATCTAGGTCATGCATCGGAGCGAGCGACCATTGAAAGCACACGATCAGGGTGACTCGCTTACAGCAGGTTTCAACGCCACTCGATTGAGGTCCTGAGCGTACGCCTCCACTTCGCCTGCCATTCCAAGCGCGACTATAACTGTAAAAGAGGTTAGGCTGTCTTCCACACATCCCAACCAGTTCATCTGACTCGCTTGCCATCGAGATCGAACACGAAACTGCGGCCCGCGGGGAACACTAGCCGTACTTCCTCGCCGTTTGCGGGTTGAACATCGCCTCGACTTTCGATGGTGACACTTCGCCCTTCCGCCAGACGGCAATATAGGTAGCATGTGCCGCCGAGATACTCGCTGAACTCCACGACCGCGGGCAGGCCATCCTCCCCGTCAGATGCGATCTGGATATGCTCCGGCCGGATGCCCAGTGTCAGCGGTGTGCCTTCGGGAGGCCGGACCTGGAGCGCCAATGGCGCGAGCGGCACCTCGCCAAGCCGGATAGTGTCTCCCGCCCAGCTCGCATCCAGAAGGTTCATGCGCGGAGAACCGATAAAGCCGGCGACGAAGGTGTTGGCGGGATCTTCATAGACCTGACGCGGCGTGCCTGCCTGCTCGATCCGGCCGTCACGCAGGATCACGATGCGGTCGGCGAGTGTCATGGCTTCGGTCTGGTCATGGGTCACATAGATCATCGTGTTGCCGAGATCGCGATGCAGCCGCGCGATCTCGATACGCATCGAAACGCGCAGTTCTGCGTCGAGATTGGAAAGCGGCTCATCGAACAGGAAGACATCCGGCTTGCGCACGATGGCCCGTCCGATCGCCACACGTTGCCGTTGGCCGCCGGACAGCTGCCCCGGCCGCCGGTCAAGCAGATGGTCAATCTTCAGGATCGAGGAGGCCTGCGCGACCCGGCGGTCAATTTCCGCCGCCTCCGTCCGCGACATCTTCAGGCCAAAAGCCAGGTTGTCGCGGACAGTCATATGAGGATAGAGAGCGTAGGACTGAAATACCATAGCGATGCCGCGCTCGGAGGGATCGACATCGGTAACGTCCCGCCCCTTGATGGCAACCTCACCGTCGGTGATCTCTTCCAATCCGGCAATCATGCGCAGCAGTGTCGACTTCCCGCACCCGGAGGGCCCGACGAAGACGACGAACTCGCCTTCGCCAATGGTCAAGTCGATCCCATGGATGACCTCCAGGCTGCCGTAGCTTTTCCTGACATCCGTCAGCGTAAGGCTCGCGGGCTTCTGCTCCATAGTCATCAGTCCCGCCCTATTTCTCGGCCTGCAGCCAGACGAGCATGCCGCCTGGCGCGCGGTTGTCCCACAGATGGAAGGGTATGAGGCGCACCTTGGCTGCCGATCGGTCCGCCGGGATCGTGCGATAGAGTGCCTCGCCCCAGCTTGAGGTATCATCCCGCTCGGCAGCAAGGTCGATGGCGACAGCGCCGTTCAATTCGGACAGCACCTCCGTTTGCGCCTGCGGCAGAGATTTCGGCACGACGATGGCATTCAGGTCGGGACCGTTGTCGGTCTCCTCCACGCAGTAGACCAGCGGACCGCGCATCAGAGCCACTCGACCGGCATCCTGCCGCACCTTCGGGTTGGCATATTGCGGCCGCAGCGCAAGTGGCAGGAACAGGGCTACCCGGTCATTGTCCGTCCATTCGCGCTCGATGCGGGCGTAACCATCACTGACGATTTCGGCAAGGCTCAGCATCTCTCCATTTACGCTCAGTGTCGCGCCTGTCGCCCACTCGGGGATACGCAGCGACAGGGCGAAGCGGGCCGGCGCGGCGAGCGTAACCGTCAACCCTATAGCCCCGTCCCAGGGATAGTTGGTGTCCTGCTTCAGGGTGACTTTCGTTCCGCCGGCAAGCTCGGCCCGAAGCGTGCTCTCTCCGTAGAGATGCACGGCGATCTCATCCTCCGCCGCTGCATACATGTAGGAACCGATCGATGTAACGAGGCGGGCGATGTTCGGCGGGCAGCAGGGGCAATGATGCCATTTCCAGCGATGGTGTTTGCCGGTTGATTCCAGCGGATTGTCATAGAAGAAGGTCTTGCCGTCGATCGACAGGCCCGGCAGCGCTCCGTTGTAGAGAGCCTGTTCCATGATGTCGGCGTAGCGCCTGTCGGGGCCGCGACCGAGCATCCGGTTCGCCCAGAAGACAAGGCCGACCGAGGCGCAGGTTTCGGCATAGGCCGTATCGTTCGGCAGGTCGTAGTAGTCCGTGAACCCTTCGTTGGATGCAGCCGGGCCGATACCGCCGGTGATGTACATCTGTTTCGTCACGACATCGTTCCAGAGCGCTTCGAGCGCACCAGTCAGACTGTCGTCCTTGTACTCCGTGGCAATGTCCGCCATGCCCGAGTAGAGATACATGGCCCGCACCGCATGGCCGACGACCTTCGTCTGTTCGCGTACCGGCAGATGCGCCTGTCCGTACTCGTAGGTCTTCTGGATGTAGTTCCGAGGGTCGCGACCGTCGCGTTTTGCCTCATCCGTGAAGAAATGCGGCTCGGCTCCCCTCTCGTCGACGAAGAACTTGGAAAGATCGAGATACTTCTTTTCGCCGGTTACGCGGGCGAGCTTGACCAGCGCCAGTTCAATCTCTTCGTGGCCGTCGTAACCGGGTATCTGATCCGGGCCGTGACCGAAGACCTTGATCATGTAGTCGGCGTAGCGGCACATGATGTCGAGCAGCTTACGCTTGCCCGTCGCCTGGTAGTAGGCAACCGCAGCCTCGATCAGATGACCGGCACAGTAGAGTTCGTGGTGGTCGCGCAGGTTCGTCCATCGCCGGTCCGGCTGGACGCGCTGGAACCAGGCATTCAGGTAGCCATCCCTGTCCTGCAGCCGCTCATAGAGGTCGATGATGGCGTCCGCCCGAGCCTCCAGCCGTGCGTTCGGCTTGCGGTAGAGAGAATAGGCAATCGTCTCGATCGACTTGCCGAGATCGGAATCCCAGAACATCTGCGTGCTACCGCCCCACTCAAGAATCGGAATGACGACACCGGGGCTCGGTTGCTCGACGTCGATTGCCCGCAGCATGCCGGCCTCCACGCAACGATCGAGCAGCGTTTCTGCAGTGGAATCACAAACGGCATCCTGCCATTTGCCCCAGAACCCCGCGACCTCGACATCCGGAACAGCAACAGGGCGAAACTGGCGATCTTTACGGCTCATGTTCATGGACTCACTTTCCCTATTTCACCGCGCCGGCCATGAGCCCGCGCATGTAGTAGCGTTGCAGAAGAAGAAAGACGAAGAGGCAGGGCACGACCATCACGGTCACGCCGGCCTGCACAGCACCCCAGTTGATGGCACCAAGCCGCCCCGCCCGCACGGCCGTCATCAGGACCGGGAGTGTGTAGTTTTCATTGCTGGAAAGCAGCACGAGAGCGGCCAGGAATTCGTTCCATGCATTGAGGAAGGCGAAGATCGACACCGTCGCGACGCCCGGCATGACCAGCGGCATCAGGACGCGGACGAGCAGCCTCAGGTCGCGAGCACCATCGATGCGCGCGGCATCCTCGATCTCCTTCGGCACCGCGTCGAAGGCGTTGCGCATCATGAAGACCGAAAAGGGCAGCTGCAGCGTTACGTAGATCAGCATCAGTCCGAACAGCGAATTGTTGAGACCGAGCTTTGCCAGGATGATGAAAAGCGGCGTCAGGATCGATTGGAAGGGAATCATCAGCGTGGCGATAATCAGCACGAACAGTGCGTTCTTCAGCGGAAATCGATAGCGCGAGAAGCCATAGCCAGCGAGCAGGCTGACCACGACCGTCAAGACCACCGTGCCCAGAGAAACGACGAGCGAATTGAGCGTGTGCTGCCATACGCCGGAGCCGAACCCGTCCAGCGCGCGATAGGCGTCAATGCTGATACCGGAGGTTGGCCAGGGCGGCAGCGGCGGTTGCCCGCTCTCGCTGTTTTGCCGGAACGAAGCAAGGAAGCTGACGAGGAACGGCGCCAGGAAGAAGAACGCCGTGCCGATGCCGACGCCGTGATAGGCCATTCGGTTCCAGAACGCCTTGCGGGCGCGGATCTGCCGTCGGTTGGTCATGGGCGATCGTCTCCCACTTTGAGAAGCTTCAGCTGCGCGATGCTGATGACAACGAGAATGGCGAGAAGAGCGATGGACAGGGCCGAACCATAGCCAAGATTGAAGGAGACGAAGGACTGGTTGAAAATATAGTAGACCACGGAGATCATCCGGTTCTGCGGCCCGCCGGAGGTCATGATGTAGAACTGGTCGAAAGCGAGGATCGATCCCGTAATCGACAGGATCAACGCCAGGGCCAGGGTGCGACGCATCAGCGGCAACGTCAGGTGCCGGAAGCGCTGCCAGCGCCGCGCACCATCGATGCGCGCTGCCTCCGTCAGTTCGGCAGGTATCGCCTGCAGGCCGGTCAGGAGAATGATCATGGTGAAGCCGGCGATCTTCCAGACCACCATCACGATGATGGTGAGGAAGGCCATGTCGAAAGTCGCAAGCAGATTGATCCGTCCCCCTGTCAGCCCCATCCATTGCAACAGGGGCGCAAAAAGGCCGCTATCGACATTCGCCAGCCAAACCCAAAGGAGGGAAGCCGAAGCAAGGCCGACGACGACAGGCAGAAAGATGATGGTGCGATAGACGGAAATGAACGACCTCTGCTTCTCGACGAAAAGAGCCAGCGGGAAAGCGACGGCGAAAATGGCGATCGTGACCACGACAGTATAGTGGGCGGTGAAACCGAGGGCCGTGAAGAACCGCGCATCCGTCAGCATGCGGCGATAATTGCCGAAACCGATCCAGCTCGGCGCGCCGAGCAGTGGCCAGCGGTGAAAACTCATCCAGAGCGTGAACAGTACCGGGATCACGAAGAAGATCGTGACCAACGCCATCGCAGGCGCAATGTAGAGCAGACCGGTCCAGCCTGTCCTCCTTGCGCGACGCCGCGCACGAGGCGGCCTTGATGCGTTTGTGAGCATCGTCATTCTTCGGTCACTCTTGCTTGGATGATCGAAGGAGGAGCCTTTCGGCTCCTCCCGCAGTTCGGGCGGGAGAGATGCCCGTCCCACGTCGACAGCTCACTGCGCTGCGTCGATGATGGATTGCATTTCCGATTGCGCATTCGCGAAGGCACCGTCCACATCGTCGCCGTAGATTGCGGCATTGATGAAGGTTGCCCACGGGCCGTTTGACGAGTTGATCAGGTCGTTGAACTGCAGTGTGTAGGGCGTCTTGGCCACCGCGACCGCCTTCATTGCCACGCCGAGGCGCGGATCAAGACCGGAAAGCACTTCGTCTGCAATGTCAGAGCGCGTCGGCAGGCTGCCGAACTTGGCCATGATCTTCTGACCCTCGAGCGAATAGGTGTATTCGAGGAAAGACTTCACCTTGTCGAGCCGCGGCGTGCCCTTGGTGACGACGAAATTGTCACCGCCCGCGAAGGAGGATGAATTGCCGTCGACGCTGGGGATCAGCGTCACGCCGAAGTCGATTTCGGGATGCTGCGTCACGAGCGTACCGATAGCAAAGGCACCGAGGCTCTGCTGGCCGATCTTGCCATTGGTGATCGACAGGAAATTGACGCCGTTGTCGCTGGCCGAACCGGCCGGAACGGTGTCCTTGGCAACGAGACCACGGTAGAAGTCGACGGCCTTGCGCATCTGCGGCGTGTCGAGCGTCGCCTTCTTGCCGTCTTCCGAAAGGATGTCGGCGCCGGCGCCCCAGACAAGTGGCGTGAATGTGAAGATCATGCAGCCACCACAGCCGCCGCCGGAGAAATAGAAGCCATAGGTGTCATCGCCGAGCGCGCGGATCTTTTCCGCATTGGCGGTGATTTCCTCCCAGGTCGCCGGCGCTTTCTCCGGGTCGAGACCCGCCTTGCGGTACAAATCCTTGTTCCAGGCAAAGATCGAGGTCTCTACCGACAGCGGCAAACCGTAGATCTTGTCCTCAAAGGTTCCGAGCTTCACATGAGCCGGTGCAAGGGCATTGAAATAGGGCAGCGCCTTTGCCCAGTCGGTCAGGTCTTCCAGTTGGCCTGCGGCGGCGAAGGCCGGCGTGTAGATCAGGTCGAGCGACAACGCATCGGGTGCCTGGCCGCCGGCAATCGCTGTGGCATACTTCTGAACCAGTTCGGCGAAGGGTACTTCGGTCAGTTCCACCGTGTCGCCACCCTTCGCATTATAGGCCTTCACGACTTCCTTGAAGGAATCGCCGATACCCGAGCGCACCCACATGGAAACGGTTTCCGCCGAAGCGGTTGACAGCATCGCGACCGAAAACAGGCAGGTCGCGGACAGAAGTTTCTTGAGCATGACTTTCCTCCAAATTGCGGGAAGCGTCAGTGACGCCCCGCCTCCTCTCCTCATTCCGACTGCCTGCCTCCACAGGACCGCCGTACGACAAGTCGGCATGGCAGCTTGCGCAGGCCCGGCTCGACGTATTTACCTTCGGCGAGCGCCAGCATGGTCCGGCCCGCCTCTTTGCCCAATTCCTTCAGGTTCATGTCCACAGACGTCAGCGGGGGCCGGGCCTGGGCAGCCATGATCTCCCAGTTATCGAAGCCGACCACCGAGACGTCGTCTGGCACCCGCACGCCGCGTTCGCGCAGAGCATCGATCACGCCGCGGGCGATCTGGTCATTGCCGCACACGATGCCATCCGGCCTTTCCTCAGCGTCTCGCGCCCAAAGCTCGGCGATCGCTTCATGCCCCCAGCTTTCTGCCCAGATACCGCAAAGCACCTCGGCATCGGCACCCGCATGCGCGCGGAAGGCCTTTCGACGCTCGCGCACCGAAGCAAAGTCCTCCGGTCCCGTAATGTGAACCAGCTTTTTGCGGCCAAGCCCGATCAGCCACTCAGTCGCGAGGCCCGCTCCGTGCGCATCGTCCGACGTCAGCGTGACGCTATCCGGCGCCCCCTCGGTGAAGGCGTAGACGACCGGGACCGAAAGTCCGGACAGATCGACCGGAAGCGACCGGTCGATGCGCTTGCCAGTGGCGATTATGCCGTCCACCTGCTTGTCGAGCATCGCGTCGACATGGACCTTGCCAAGCGCCGGATCGTCCTCGATCGCACACAGGAAGACCGAAACACCCTTGTCGACCAAGGCTTCCGACACGCCCGCCATCACAGGCAGCGTGAAACGGCCGTAGGTATCGTTCGTCAGGAGGCCGATGGTGAAGGAGCGATTGAACAGCAATCCGCGCGCGAGGGCGCTCGGGCGAAACCCGATATCCTCTGCCACCTGCTTAATCCTTGCGCGCGTCTCGACCGCCATCCGACCGCTGTCGTTCAACGCTTTGGACACGGTCGACACGCTGACGCCCACCTCGCGAGCGACGTCATGGATCGTTGCACGTGCATTTCTTTTGCGCTGAACAGTCAACCGAACCTCCTCCAAGGTTCGATGAGAAAACCTTTGCGCAGACCGAATGTCAATATGGTAAAACCTTTTCTCAAATATTTTGTCGACACAGATCCGAACTTCCCGGCTTTGCGGTTTGCCATCGAGGTTGGAGTGATTGAACTACGATGGACACAGGCCGAGTGAGATGGTGCGACAGCTCCGCACGCAATCGGCATGGTGTGGTTGCGCCGATATAGTGAGGCACCCTCCCCGAGCCCCCTTCAGGCCTGAGGGCAGGCACGTCGAAAATTCGCATGTCCAAGCGGAACTTTTGGCGCCCAGCCTGATTTGGCAAATAGTTCAAAGATGGAGCGACCAAGCGGCACGTTCACAGAGTGCGGCAGCACTCTTTCAGCTGCTCTCCGTCTGCCTCTCGACCAAAGCGCGCAATAGCAACGTGCGCTTGCTAGTCAGGAGCCTTGTACTCTTGACCAGGCAGACGCATGGACGGCCCTCGCTGGCGTTGAAAACATGGATAGGTATGCAAGTAGGGCAGGCAATGCCACCCGTTGCCTTGTGATTGCTATGGTCTGTGCTTGTTGTACCACGTGTACGACCGCACACGAGCCGTCTCAGCCCATCAGTAAGGGATACCGGTCCGAAAAGACTTTTGGTGTGAAGGCGGGTCGGCCGGCTTCGCACCGAAAACATGTTCAGCGGGGCAGCAGCCGCTATGTCGTCGGTAGATCCTATGTGGTGAAAGGCAAGCGCTACTATCCGAGGGAAGATCCGAAGTATGACACAACGGGGATAGCTTCCTGGTACGGCTCGGCGTTCCACGGACGCCTGACCGCAAACGGCGAGATCTACGACAAGGAGCACCTGTCTGCCGCGCATCCAACCCTCCCCTTGCCCAGTTATGTACGCGTGACCAATCTCGAAAACGGTTCCTCTCTCATTCTGCGCGTCAACGATCGCGGTCCCTTCCATAAGGGGCGTCTCATCGACGTTTCCAGCAAGGCAGCCGACATGCTGGACCTGAAGCATCGCGGCACAGCTTCCGTCAGGGTGCAGTATGTCGGCCGCGCGCGCTTGGATGGACACGATATGCCCTATCTGATGGCCTCGTACGCCAAGAAGGGTGACATCTTCAGGCTCAATCCCGAGCTTCAGATCGGAACCGGGGTGATCGTGGCCTTAGATCCGTCAACGGACGTTCACAGAAAGACGCGAAGCGGCGAGAAACGCGAAACGTTGCCTGAGATCGTCCCCTTTGCTTTGAAACGGCCAGCCGCGGAAAGTGCCTGGACGTCACGAAACACCGAGATCGCTTGGCTCGATGACGAAACAAGCTCTCCACGGCCCGGCCCGTTCGACGTCCGTCAGCCCGGCGAAGTTCGCGACTGTCGGAACGGGGACAGTGATGGTGGCCAAACGTGCGAGATCCCGGCTCTCCCTCTGTCAGGCGGCGATCGCAATACGTTTTTGACTGACGCCATCTTTGTGAAGCGGCGTCGCGCTCGGCTCAATGGCTATCGCTGGCAAGGGACACCATTTTTCCCGAGGAACGAGGGGCAACTACCGTCTATCGCCTGGAAACGCGTCTTGACCGGGCCAAGGATGGAGCCATCTCCGTGACGGCTTTGGGTCTAAGGCGGGCATGACCCACTGGTAGTGTCGCGCGATCTATAGCGCCGTGAACCTCCAGCAATTTTAACGTTTTTGCCAACCCTTAGTGCACGAAGTCATGTCTAAATTAGCTGTGGCACCACCAAGTGGCTTGAGAACATACAGGGTTCTCAGTCGCCGCTTGACGCGCCTTGATTTCCACAAGGGGGCAATTTCGGCATTGCGACGGCACTCTTTAAGCGAAAGCTTGGTCGAGCTTGCCGACAACAAAATCAACGGTCCCGGGGGCATACGATCGGTGAGATTACCAATTGGCTCCCTGACTTCGCCAACGCAGTCACAAATCTGTGCCAAAGTGACTACAGTCAGTCTGGCGGGGCTTGTTAAGCGCATGATTCGGAGGAATTGCGAATGCATAAAATCGGTAGTCTGGCCTTGGCGGCCTGCGTGTCTGCAACAATCGCGGCCATGCCCGTCGGCGTAGACCTGAATAGCCCCTTCAAGCTCACGGCGTCGACCGCCCTCGCGGGCAACGGAAACGGTGGCGGCAATGGCGGAGGGAACGGCGGCGGCAATGGCGGGGGAAATGGCGGGGGTAATGGCGCTGGCCACGGCGGCGGCAACGGCAAGAGTGAGAGCCATGCCTCGGCTGGTCACGGAAAATCCGGCACGTCATCTCGCGAAAAGAGCAGTTCGAGCAAGTCCAGCGATCCGATCGCGACTGCATTTGGGAAGCTCTTCGGCATCCAGAAGAGTGAGGAAAAGCGCACCACGTCGAAACAGTCCGTGACGGAGACCGCGAAGGTTTCACAGAAGTCCGAGAAGGCGCTTCTGAAGGCTGCCAAGCCCACGCCGAAACCAGAGAAGCCGACGCTCGTGGCGGAAGTTCCCGTGGTCGAGGTGGAAGAACCCGTCCTGAATGAAACGCCCAATCTTGCTTCGAAGCTCGGCGGACTAAACTCGCTGAAGCGCAACTACCATGCGTACCTAAACTCCAACGATCCGCGCATGGCTGCCATTCGCGACTATGTCGTTGCCTATGCTCAATTCGAGTTGGACAACGGCGTCGATGCCATCCCGACTGACCCTGCGCTCAGCGACGAGGCTCTCAGCGCCGCTCTGCTGGCCGCAGCCAACAAGGACATCGGCACCGTGCAGCAACCCGGCAATGTCGTCGTGGCCGATCCAGAAGTGATGGCGTGGGCAAAAGATGTCCTCGGCGTCGGCCCCGCCGTGGGCAAGATCGACCAGGTGCGAGAGACATTGGTTACCCAACCGCCCGCGGATGATCAGCCCGACCAGGCAAGTGAGGATGAAGTCGATCCTGTCACCGATGCCGAAACCGAAGAAGTGACCGAGCAGGTAGTCGTAGCCCCGGCACCGTGAGAACAGGTGGCGAAGGTACAGAAAACTAGAAAGGAGCGGCGCGCCGTAGGTTCGAGCGCGCTACTCCCTCGCGCAACAGCTCCCGCGATGCTTGTCAAGCGAAGGCAGCCGAAACCTGCGATCTCTCAGCTCTCAGCACCTGGCGAGAAGCGGCAACGATCAACGACCGCTACCGGCAGATAGCGGAGATATCCTCAAGGTTCCGTCTTAACTGTGCGAGGCCCGTGCTTCTCCAAGGAGGCTGGCGACCTGCCTATCAGAGCGTGTCCCGTTCCGTGCGCAGATTGGAAACCACGCGCCGGTTCTGCACCTTGCACGAGCGCTCCGTGCAATCGCGGACCTCGCGGTCGTTGCCGTAACCCTTGGCCCACATACGGCTGGGGTCAACGCCCTTCGACACGAGGTAGGCCAGCACCGCATCGGCGCGCTTCTGAGATAGCGTCACCATCTTTGACGCAGTTCCTGAATCATCTGCAAACCCCTGGATCTTCACCAGCCAACGTGGATTGCTGTTGAGCCAGGCCGCCTGCTTGTCCAACGTTGCCATGGCGACGGAATCGAGCGTCGCGGAATCCTGAGTAAAGTAGGTCCGACGGCCGACATTCAGGATAAAATCCTCCTCGCTGCCTGCCGAAACGCTCTCGAAGCCCGGCGCTGGATCGTTGGTTTGTCCGGTCATCGGCACAACAGCGGGTTCTTCCAGTGCGGCGATATCTGTGTTTTTGCAGGCGGCGAGAACTAGAAGCATGGCAGCACACGCGAGCGGCCTCGCGTATCCGGTCAAAGTAAGCATCACGGGGATATTCCTCATTCGACCGGGGTTGCTTGGCTGACCTGATCGGCACTTTTGGCCTGGTCGGCAATATGTGGCAAAACCTGAACCGCAGTGCCGATGGGGCAGCGCTGATAAAGATCGATGGCATCCTCGTTGAACATGCGGATGCAGCCACTGGAGGCATCCTTGCCGATACTGCCCGGCTCAAGAGTGCCATGGAAGCGATAGCCGGTATCGACGCCATCGCGCAGCAGGTACATGGCGCGCGGGCCAAGCGGATTCTTCGGTGAGCCCCCCTCCACCGATTCAGGCAACTCCGGGTGGCGCTCACGCATCTCCGGCGGCGGCGTCCAAAGCGGCCAGAGCGCTTTCCGCTCGATCGTGGCGCGGCCATACCACTTGAAGCCTTCGCGACCGACACCGACGCCATAGCGGATAGCCGTCTTGTTCTCCATGATCAGATAGAGAAAATGATGCGTGGTATCCACGACGACCGTACCAATTGGCTCACTGCTGAAGTACTTGACGACCTGGCGGTGCCACTTCCTGTCTATTTTGGCAAAGTTGGTGCTTCGGAATGTCACGCCATTGTCGACGGAGGTGCCGGAGAAATATGAAGCCGCTGCGGCGAATGCCGGCTTCTGGATAGCATCGGCGGCTAACAGCGCCAAACCGCCAAGCATGAGGTCCCTGCGAGTCCACACCATCGGCAATATCCCCCTAAAGCCAGGTAGCGAAGCGCCAGTAAAACAGATTTCTAATTTGCCACAATATAAAACTCCCCAACACTCAAGATAGACGATTGCCTCTCTCCGGGAATGCCGACGAATTCTGACTTCTGCTGGTGTAAGACGTGACGCAAGCCTATCAAAGGCAGCGTCTTCGAGGCGGGTGGTATGTCAGAGTTTATTTTCATCTGGCCTGATTGAAGCGCAAAGTCCCCCGCTGAACGGGAGGAAGCACGATGCCGTATTTCGACAAGGAACACAGTTCGATTACACCCGCTGAGCTCGCCTCGTTGCGGGATATTTTCGACGAGTTATGCGTTCAGGAGCGTATTGCTCGACGGTCGGCAGTTGCCGATGAAGTCGCAAAACGCATCTTGCAACTCTTTCGTGCAGGCGTCAGGGATCGAGCGATGTATCTAGCCCTGGTCCGACAGTCCAGAAAGGGGCCTCGCTCGGTCGATGCGGCAAATTAGAAAGACAAACTCCACGAAGATCTGATCTCAGTGGCCAGTTTGAAACTTGAGGTTATCTCGGTCGCAAAAGGGGAGAGCGTTTGTCCTCCGTAGGCAAAGCAAGAAAGGACAAAAGCATTCCCCTCCATGGACGCATACCTGAGACATTGTCGGATCGCAGCTGCCTCTCGATTGGTGCGACTCGACACTTCCTTGTCCGAATGGTTGGATAGCGCGGACGGACGAGGAGGATGGCATGCGATATCAATGGGATGAGGCGCAGGCAAAGCGTGACCGCAGGTGGAAGCTGGCATCGATCGTGACTGCCACCCTTTTCACGGTGGGCGTCCCAACCGCAATGATCTTCGCGGCTCTTCGGTACTGAGGGGCGTTCGACCGCACCTAGGTCGGCCTTCTCTCGGGTGGTGATTTGCTTCAACTGAGTGGAGCAACCACTCAACAGTTTGACCCCTGTGTCAATTCAGCCCACTCTTGCTGAGACAGGGATATGAAGGTGCCCTTGCTCCTGGGCGCGACCGGCGCCCGTACAGAGTGCTGGCACCATTCGCTCGGTGGGCACACCGGGTCTACCGGAGGCTCCAACTTCTGGAAAAGTGGAGCCGATATGGACAAACAACACGAGTTGTCACTTTATCGAGCAGAGAGCGGTCTCTGTCGCAAGAAGTCTGAGATCAACCGGCCGCACCGATGAGAAAATCATCCCTGCGTGGCGTGAACGTGTCGATCAGAAGGCCTGGTGTCAGCGCCACTACGCCATGAACAAGGTTCGGCGCAACGATGAAACTGCTCCCCGGCCCAAGGCGAGTGGTGACGCCGTCGACCGTGACATCAAAGGTTCCTTCGGCGACATAACTCACCTGCGTATGCGGATGGGAGTGGAGGGCGCCGACAGCATCCTTTTCGAAACTGAAGGCGACCAGCATCATCTCCGGCCGTTCGCTCAACACGGCGCGACGGTTGCCGGGGGCGACCTCTGTCCAGACGGTATTTTCAGGCAGGGTGTAATATTGCATTTCGGTCCTTTCAGCGGGCAAGCCAGCCGCCGTCCACCGGCAAGATGGTGCCATGCACATAGTCGGATGCGGATGCCGCGAGGAAGACCGCGGCTCCGACCATATCGTCAGCCCGCGCCCAGCGTCCGGCAGGGATGCGCTTTAATATGTCGGCACTCCGCTCCGCATCCGCCCTGAGCGCCGTAGTGTTGTTCGTCTCCACATAACCGGGCGCGATGGCGTTGACGTTGATGCCTTTGGCGGCCCACTCATTTGCCATCAGCTTCGTTAGCCCGGCAAGACCGCTTTTGGCAGCGGTGTAAGACGGCACGCGAATTCCGCCCTGGAACGACAAAAGCGACGCGATGTTGATGATTTTTGCGGGCCTGCCTGCCGAAATCGCCGCCTTTGCAAAAGCCTGGCAGAGAAAGAATGTAGCCTTCAGGTTGGTGTCGAGCACCGCATCCCAATCCTCCTCGGTAAAGTCCAGGGCGTCGGCACGGCGGATAATGCCGGCATTGTTGACCAGGATATCCGGCGTGGCGCCCGACGCCAAAGCCTCCCCGATCACGTCTCCCGCCTTGCCGGCCAAGGAGAGGTCCACCGTAGTGGAGAGAAATCGCCGGCCGCCCGACACCACCTTCTCTTCCGTTTCCGTCATTGCCGATCGCCCGACGCCGACGATGTCGGCACCGGCGTCGGCCAAACCAATAGCAATGGCTTGACCGATACCGGTATTGGCGCCGGTGACGATTGCCCAGCGGCCGGTAAGATCAAAGAGGCTCATCGGAGCGATTCCATCGGCACCCGGTCCATATCCGTAAAACTCATGTTATCGCCGGCCATGGCCCAGATGAAGGCGTAACGCCCCGTGCCGGCACCGGAATGGATCGACCACCCCGGCGACAGCACGGCTTCATGGTTCTTAAGGACGACATGCCGCGTCTCGCCCGGTTCTCCCATGAAGTGAAAGACGCGCGTCGCCTCCTGCATGCCGAAATAGAGATAAACCTCCATACGCCGGTCATGCACATGCGCCGGCATGGTGTTCCATACAGAGCCCGGCTCGAACACAGTCAGCCCGACAAGCAGCTGGCAACTTTCGCAGACATCGGGATGCACATACTGGTTGATCGTGCGGGCATTGGATTCGTCCGCGGAACCCAGCTTTACCTTTTTCGCCATGTCACGCTTGATATGCACGGTCGGGCAGGTGCGATGGGCAGGAGCACTGAGGAGGTAGAAAAGCGCCGGCTCGACGGGATCGATGCTGGCAAAGCTCAGCGCCCCCTCGCCCATGCCGACATAGAGGGCCTCCTGGAAGCCAAGTTCATAGGCCTTCCCGGCCACACAGACAGTGCCGGCCCCGCCGATGTTGATGATCGCCGCCTCGCGACGATCCAGAAACCCATCTGTTCCTGTCTCTGGAACCCGCTCGACGTTCAAAGCTGCTGATGCCGGCACGATGCCACCGATGATCATGCGATCGAGATGGCTGTAGGTGAGATTGGCTTCACCGGGCCGGAACAGTTCTTCTATCACGAAACCATCCCGCAGACCCTGCGTGTCGCGCCTCGCGGTATCCTCCGGCCCAACGACCTGTCGTACTGATACGGAAATTGTCACGGCATATGCCTCTTGTTTCTAGGGAATGGGGTCAGGTGAGCACGACATATTCTGTCAGCTGATTGATCGTCGTATCGGCCTTCTGGACATCGAAGACCTTGGTGCCGTGGCTCATGATCACGAAGCGGTCGCACACCTGGTAGGCGTGATAGATATTGTGCGTCACCAGCACGCTGGAGACGTTCTCCGCCTTCAGCTTCAGCACCTGGTTCAGAAGCGCCTCCGTCTCGCGCACGGAGAGTGCCGATGTCGGTTCGTCGAGCAGGAGCACCCGTTTCTTGAAGTAGACGGCGCGGGCTATGGCGACGGCCTGTTTCTGGCCGCCGGAGAGATTGCCGACGAGCGTATCGGGAGAATCGATCCCGGAGATATGCACGGCATTCTGCAGCACCTCCATGGCGATCTCGCGCATCTCTGCCTGCCGCAAGAAGCCGAAGCGATCCGTCAGCTCGCGCCCCATGAAGATGTTGCGGGTGATCGAGAGACTGTCTACCAGCGCGGTGTGCTGGTAGATTGTTTCGATACCGGCATCGGCCGAGTCCGAGCGGCAGGTAAACATCGTCTTCCTGCCATCGACGGTGAGATAGCCTTCCGTCGGCCTGTGAATGCCGGAGATCAGGTTCACCGTCGTCGACTTGCCGGCGCCGTTGTCACCGAGCAGGCCCACCACCTCACCCTCGCCGATGTGGAAGCTGAGATTGCGGAGCGCCGTCAGCGCGCCGAAGCTTTTGGAGATATTGTGCAGTTCGAGAAGATTGGACATCACGCAAGGCCCCGCCGCTCGATGAGATGGTTGAAGATGGCGGCCAGCACGATCAGCGTCGCGATGAACATATCGAGGTAGAAACCGGGCGCGCGCAGCAACAACAACACGTCGGTGATGGTGTGGATCAAAAGCACACCGAGGAAGATGCCGATGATCGAGCCGCGGCCGCCGCGCAGTGAGAGACCGCCGATTACGCAGGCTGCGATGGCCTGTAGTTCGAGCCCCGCACCCTGACCGGGCTGCACGCTGCCAACACGCGCCGTGGCGAGAATACCGGCAATCGCCGCCATGCCGCCTGCAATCGCAAATGCAATCATCTTGACCCGGTCGGTGTTGATACCGATTGCCTCGGCTGCACCGCGATTGCCGCCTGTCGCGAAGACGTGATTGCCGAAGCGGTGGCGATGCAGGAGGAAATGGAAGCCGACGACGAACAGGATGATCCAGATGAAGGCGGCGTTCACGCCGAGCAGCGTGCCGGCAAAGAGGCTGGAGAAGACAGGCTCCGGATCGAACCTCACCTGTACGGCTCCGTTGTAGAGCAGCACCGCACCGCGCCAGAACAGCAACCCGCCCAGTGTCACGATGAAGGACGGCAGGCCGAAACGCAGGGTGATCTTGCCGTTCAGAAGCCCGATCAGCACCCCGGCAACAATGCCAACCGGCGCAGCAAGGAAGGCGCTCCAACCCGCCTCGACGAGGGTCGCCATCAGGATGGCGGTGAAGGTGTAGACGGAGCCGATGGAAAGATCGAACTCTCCGGCAATCATCAGCACGCCGGCGCCGAGCGCCAGGCAGCCGAGCACCGGCACGGCCTTCATGAGGATCGTCAGGTTCTGCGGCGAGAGATAGCGGAAATCATCCGGGTAGAGCAGCGCGCCGGCAATGCAGACGATCTGCAGCGTCACGAAGACGAGAAAGATCGCTCCCGCTGGCATGCCCATGATCTGCTTGAGCAGCGATTGTCTCTGGGTCCGCGACCGGGGCGCGGCACTTTCTGAAAGGATAGGTGTCACGGTCTGGCACTCGATCGTTTGGGGAAGCGGAAACCTGCCGGCTTTTCCGGCAGGTTCCCTTGGACGCTGCTAGCGGAAGCTGCCGATCAGCGGCTTGACCGAGCTGATGCGCGACTTGTCGAGGAAGGCGCCCTGCCCCGTATCGACATCCGTCGGGGTCAGGCCATACTTCTTGGCAAGCGCGATCTGGGCGATCGGGTAGTAACCTTGGAGGTAGGGCTGCTGGTCCATGGTCGCAAACATCGCGCCGGATTCCACCGCATTGACGATCTCGACCGCGAGGTCGAAGCCGCCGAACGGGATGTTGACGCCCGCATCCTTGATCGCGCCCGCGCCGACGGTCGAGGTCACCGAACCGGTCCCGAACAGTGCCTTCACATTCGGGTTCGCGATCAGGAACTGCGCGATGATGTTCTGCGCTTCGGCCGGATCGAGGCCGGCACGCACCGTCTCCACCTTGATGCCGCTTTCCGTCATCGCCTTCTCGATGCCACCGCCACGCGCAACGGCAAAGCTTGCTTCGGGAATTTCACGCGGATTGAAGACCACGTCGCCGGATTTCAGTCCGAATTCCTTGATCATGCGGTTGCCGAGTTCATAACCGGAGGCGAATTCGTTCATGCCGACATAGGCCTGGCGGCAATTGCCCTTGGCGCCGTCAAGGTCGTCATTGTTGAAACCGATGACGATGATGCCCGCCTTGACCGCCGAGCAGATACTCTCGTCAAAGGCATCCGACGAGGAGATGGCAACGGCGATGCCGTCGACGCCGCTTGCCGTCGCGCTTTCGATCAGGTCGTTCTGGCGCACCGGATCGTTGTTGGCATATTGGACGTCGAGATCGACGCCGAACTGAGCGGCCGCGTCTTGTGCCCCTTTCACCACGGGATTAAAAAACTGGACACTCGGATCAAGGTAGATGATCATCGTTGCCTTGATGTCCGCGGCAAGCGACGTAGATGTCATCATGGTGGCAAGGCCCGCGGCCAATGCAGCGGTTCTCAACCTGGTCAATTTCATTTGCGTATCCTCCCTTTGGATGTGCAATGCGGGTCCACAAGACCCAAGTCTCGGCTGGCGGGCTCCGACCAAAGATCACGCCAGCCGAGATTTTCCTCCTGAGCCTTTCCGCCCTACTCCAAAGGCGAAAACGCTCCATTTTTCTGTCCCGCTATTGTGGCGCGAACCACGGCGCCGGGCGCCCGAGCGTGACGTGCACGCCCTTGAACTGCGAATATTCATCAAAGCCATAGCGGCCGAGTTCACGGCCAAGGCCGCTCTTCTTGTAGCCGCCGATCGGCAGTTCCGGCGTGCCGTCAATGACGCTATTGATCCAGCAGCGGCCAGCACGAATGCGGCGAATGCTCTGCAGCGCGTTTTCGAGATTGGTGGACCAGACGCAGGCGGACAGGCCGAATTCCGAGGCATTCGCCATCGCCACCGCTTCGTCCGCTGTCTTGAACGTCAAGGTCGATAGAACCGGCCCGAAGATTTCCTCGCGCGCAATCGACATCTCGGGTTTCACCCCGGCAAAGACAGTTGGCGCATAGTAAAACCCCGTGTCCTTGCCGACCCGCTCACCGCCCAAAAGCAGCTCGGCACCCGATGCGAGGCCGGCCTCCACATAGGAGTGAACCTTCTGAGCGTGCACCTCCGAGATCATCGCGCCGATCTTGGTGCGCTCATTGAGCGGATCGCCGAATGTCACCTTACGGGAAATGTCGAGCAGACGTTCCATCAGCGCATCGCGGATGCCTTCCTGAACCAGCAGCCGGCTGCCGGAAATGCAGCACTGGCCGGCATTGTGATAGACGCCATAGGCAATCCCGTCTGCCGCTGCCTCGAGATCGGCGTCGGCGAAGACAATCTGCGGGCCTTTGCCGCCAAGCTCCAGGCCAACGCGTTTGACACTGCGCGCGGCGATCTCGCCAAGCTTGGTGCCGACGCGAACCGAGCCGGTGAAGGCAACCATATCGACGCCCGGATCTTCCGCCAGCACCTGGCCCGCCGGATCACCGTAACCAGTGACGACGTTGAAGACGCCATCGGGGATGCCTGCCTCACGCGCCAGTTCCGCCATGCGGATCGACGTGCCGGACGTGAATTCAGAGGGCTTCAATACGACCGTGCAGCCGGCGCCGATTGCCCACGGCACACGCTCGGAAGCGATGATGAAGGGGAAGTTCCAGGGCGTGACGATACCGACGACGCCGACGGGTTCGCGCAGCACCAGACCAAGGCGGTCATCGCCGATATTGTTGTGGCTCTGACCTTCCAGCGCGCGGGCCTGCCCTGCGGCATAGGACCAGAGATCGGCGCAGAAACCGATCTCGCCACGGGCCTGGGCGATCGGCTTGCCGACCTCCAGGCTTTCGGCAAGCGCCAGCTCTTCCTGATGCACGAGGATAAGGTCCGCCACCTTGAACATCAGACGCGAGCGTTCGGCACCCGACATGCGGGGCCAGGGGCCGGTATCGAAGGCGCGGCGAGCCGCCGCGATCGCCAGACGCACGTCATCGGCGGAGGCTTCCGGCCAGGTGCCGACCACGGCGCCGGCATGACCCGGGCTCACCCGATCAATCGTTCGGCCCGATGCCGCATCGACGGACTTGCCATCGACAAGCATCCTGTAGCGGGATTTAATGTTCAACCGCGGATCAGTGGAATCGGGTGCGATGAAATTCGACAGCAATATCTTCCTAAGGCCGGGCGAAGAGCGCCGACCCCTCCCTGTTGGTCCGGCTTTCGGTGTGCCGGATTTATGTTGGACTTGAATTGTATGGTACTGTATGGTGGCTGAAATTGGATGTCAACGCATGACGGCGGTAAAAGACGTGAACCTTGAATCCCTGAAGATCGACACCGGCGAAACGGCTGCGGCGCAGGTCGAACGTGATCTGCGTGAGTCAATTATCCGGCTTGAACTGGCTCCCGGAACCCGACTCTCCGAACAGGAAATCGCAACCCGGATGGGCGTGTCGCGGCAGCCGGTGAGAGAGGCGCTGATTGCGCTTGGAAAATCGAAGCTGGTCGAAATCCGCCCGAACCGGGGCACCGTCGTTGTGCGCATCTCGGCCCGCCAGATGATGGAGGCACGCTTCGTGCGCGAGGCAATCGAGACCGCCGTGGCCCGTCGTGCCAGCGAAGGTTTCGACAGCTGGGCACGCCGGCGGATCGACACGATCATCGCCCGTCAAAAGGCAGCCATGGAGGCCCATGACCACAACGCCTTTCGCCGCGAGGACGAGCAGTTCCATATCGCAATCGCCGAAGGTGCCGGCTGTGCGCTGGCCTGGAACGCAATCTCTGACATCAAGGCGCACATGGACCGCGTCTGTAACCTCCAGCTCCGTCATCCGGATTCTATGACGAAGCTTATTGCCGAACATGAAGCCATCATAGCAGCCATAGACGCCCGCGACGCCGGCGCCTCCGAGGCGGCCATGCGGCGTCATCTCAATGGAATCCTGGCCGACCTGCCGCAGATCGAGGCCAACAATCCGGATTTATTTGAGTAGCAATGCGTCTGAGCTGGTCGGACGGCATTTTGCATCCTCAATGCGGGTTTCCGACGGAACCGTTCATGTCCATCTCAGGTTGTTGCCACCCCTAGTTTGGTTTGGGAAGCATGATCGTGCTACGAGCCTGACAAAAGAAGGCCTCCGCGGGGGAACGCGGCCCGTCGTCCCTTTGGGACGATCAGCGGCGTGTTCGAAACCGGATCGGAGATGATGACGGATGGCAAGCCGAACACATCCTGGACCAGACGTTCCGTTACAAAGGTCGAAGGTTTGCCTTCCGCGATGATCAACCTGGATTCACGTTCGTTTGCTCGACCACGGTCATCGGACCTGAAGCAGAGGTCTCTAGCGCACCATTTGTAAATCTGTTTCAGCATCACAGATACCCGTCGACCTGAGTCCGCCAGGACGTAAACAGTGCGATGCGGAAATGTCGAAGTGGACGAACGCAAACCCAGCCCTCGCTCGACAAATCCGGCAAGCCGCTCGGTCAACACTTTCGGGCTGATACCCGGGAATGCCTCCATAAGCCCCGAGAAGCCAAGTCCTTGATCGTAGAGACGCCAGAGGATCAACGCACTCTGTCGGTGACCGAGAGAAGTAAGCCAATCCTCAGCAGGGGCACTGCGACAGATGGCAGAGAGGCAACGAAGCTGTGTTCGATCCGATCTGCAGTGCCAGTTCTTCCCGTTTGGACAGTTCAGATGCCATGTGCTCTGTCCGTGATGTCGGGTTTACGGGGGTCGAAGCCGTGGCTTGCAAATTGGTGGTCTTGAACGGGTAAGAACTGTTGGCCCGGACAAACGAGAGGCGTCGGGCACTCTATGGAGTTCTGTGGGCGTCTTGCGAGTGTTTCTAGAATGTCGACATGCCATGAGCGCTGGCGACCGCTCGGCGCAGATCGCCTATGGGATCGTTCGACGCAGCCGGAAGTTTCTCGCCTTCGAGCTCTTTCGGCATTTTCCAGCCAGGGTCGACCCCCTCCATGTTCGGCAGTTCATGCGCGATACCCTTGTGGCAATCGATACAGGTCGCTTTGCCGGGCAGCAGAAATTTCGAATGAATGTTTGCTGCGCGTTGGGTCTGCTTGGTGAAGTCCATTGCCGCGGCGGAATGGCAATTGCGGCACTCCAGACTGTCATTTGCCTTCAGGCGTGCCCACTCGTGCTTGGCGAGTTCCAGCCGTTTATCCAGGAACTTCTCGCGCGTATTGATCGTGCCGAAGATCTTGCCCCAGACTTCCTTGGAGGCCTGCATCTTGCGGGCGATCTTGTCCGTCCATTCATGCGGCACATGGCAATCCGGACAGGACGCGCGTACGCCGGAGCGATTGGTGAAATGCACTGTGTTGGTCAGCTCTTGATAGACGTTGTTCTTCATCTCGTGACACGAGGTGCAGAACTTTTCAGTGTTCGTGAGCTCCAGCGCCGTGTTGAACGCGCCCCAAAACATCACGCCGCCGATAAAGCCGCCGAGCGTCAGGAACGCGAGACTGAGCGTTGCAGCCGGCGTCGTCAGGATGGTCCAGATCCAGGCAATGATCGCCTTGACGCGCGCCATCATCACTCGCTTCCCGCCTTGGTGACGCCAAGCTCACTCATGTCCTTGAAGGTGTTATCGACGAGAGGCTTGTGGTCGACCTGCGGTACATGGCAAGCGGTGCAGAAGTAGCGGCGCGGCGAGACGTCGGCGAGCATCTGGCCCTCGCGGGTCATGTAGTGCGTGATGCTGATCATCGGTGCGCCCGCATCCTGCGAGAACTCGCGCTTGTGGCAGGACAGACAGCGGTTGGCGTTGACCGAAAGCTGATATCCGTCGATCGAATGCGGAATTACCGGCGGCTGCTCGGGATAGGCGCGCATGCGCCTGACGTCGTCGACGATCCATTTCGGCAGTGGATCGGCCGGAAGCGTCTGCATCGCATCGCCCTGAGGGCCCGAGAGCTCCGGGACCATCTGCCCCATTGCTGTGGTGGCGATGACGGCTGCGCCGATGGCAGCAAGGATCCATCTTGGACCCGGGATCAGGCGACGGGTTCGATCTTGACTGCGCATTTCTTGAAATCCGTCTGTTTCGAGATGGGATCGGTGGCGTCGAGCGTAACTTTGTTGATGAGTTGGCTGGCATCGAACCAGGGCACGAAGATAACGCCGGGCGGCATGCGGTTGCGGCCGCGTGTCTCGATGCGCGAACGGATTTCGCCGCGTCGCGAGACGATGCGGATCTCTGATCCCTGGTTGAGGCCGCGCTTGCGCGCATCGTCAGCATTCATGAAGCAGCGCGCGCCCGGGAAGGCCTTGTAAAGCTCCGGAACACGCATGGTCATCGAGCCGGAATGCCAGTGCTCCAGCACGCGGCCGGTGACGAGCCAGGTGTCGTATTCGTCATCCGGAGATTCCGCGGGCGGCTCATAGGGTACGGCGATGATCGCCGCCCTGCCATCCTTGTTGCCGTAGAACTTCACGCCTTCCCCGGGTTTCACATAGGGGTCGTAGCCCTCCCGGTACCGCCAAAGTGTCTCCTTGCCATCGACGACCGGCCAGCGCAGCCCGCGAACCTCGTGATAGGTGTCGTAGGGCGCTAGGTCATGGCCATGGCCGCGGCCGAAGGCGGCGTATTCTTCGAACAGGCCCTTCTGGATATAGAAGCCGAAATGCTGCGCCTCGTTGTTGGCGTGGTCGGGCTTCACCTCGTCGATCGGAAACTTGGCAACGTCGCTCTCGGCGAAGAGTACCTGATAGAGCGTCTTGCCCTTGTATTCGGGATTGGCGGCAAGAAGGTCCGTCGGCCAGACCTCGTCGGTCGTGAAGCGCTTGGAAAACTCCACCATCTGCCAGAGGTCCGAGCGCGCCTCGCCCGGCGCCTGCACGAGCTGGTGCCACACATGGGTGCGCCGCTCGGCATTTCCGTAGGCGCCCTCCTTCTCGACCCACATGGCCGCCGGCAAGATGAGGTCTGCGCTCATCGCCGTGATCGTCGGATAGGCATCCGAGACTACGATGAAGTTGTCGGGGTTGCGATAACCCCGGTAGGTCTCATTCGACGTGTTCGGGCCTGCCTGAACATTGTTGTTGACCTGCACCCAGTAGAAATTGAGCTTGCCGTCCCTGAGCATGCGGTCCTGTTGAACCGCGTGAAAGCCCGGCTTCTCCGGAATGATCCCGTGCGGTATGCGCCAGATCTCTTCCGCATGCTTGCGGTGCTCGGGGTTTGTCACCACCATGTCGGCCGGCAGGCGATGGGCGAAGGTGCCGACCTCTCGCGCGGTGCCGCAGGCAGACGGCTGACCCGTCAACGAGAACGGGCTGTTGCCGGGTTCGGAAATCTTTCCCGTCAGCAGGTGCAGGTTATAGACCATCTGGTTCGCCCAGACACCGCGAACATGCTGGTTGAAGCCCATGGTCCAGAGCGACATGACCTTGCGGTCAGGGTCCGCGTAAAGCTCGGCGAGTTGCTTGAGGAAACCGGCCTCGACACCGGTCATCTCAACCGTTTTCTCCAGCGTGTACTCCGACACGAACGCCTTGAACGCCTCGTAGTCGATCGCCTCGACCTTGCCAGGATCGGCAGAATTGGCTGCATTCACCTCGACCGGATTGTCCGGTCTGAGGCCATAGCCGATATCCGTGACACCACGCACGAACTTCGTGTGGTTACGCACGAAATCCTCGTTCACGCGGCCGGACTGGATGATGTGGTTGGCAACGTAGTTGAGGATCACCAGATCCGTGCCCGGCTTGAAGACCATGGGAATGTCCGCCAGGTCCATGCTGCGGTGCGTAAAGGTGGAAAGCACCGCGACGCGCACATGATCATGCCCCAGCCGCCGGTCGGCAATGCGGGTCCAGAGGATCGGGTGCATCTCCGCCATGTTGGAGCCCCAGAGCACGAAGGCATCGGCATGCTCGAAGTCGTCGTAGCAGCCCATCGGCTCGTCCATGCCGAAGGTGCGCATGAAACCGACGGCAGCCGACGCCATGCAGTGGCGGGCGTTCGGATCGAGATTGTTCGAGCGGAAGCCGGCACGCATAAGCTTGGTCGCGGCATAGCCTTCGAAGATCGTCCACTGACCGGAACCGAACATGCCCACGGCTGTCGGCCCCTTCTCCTTCAGCACCTTCTTGGCCTGGTCGGCCATCACATCGAAGGCCTCTTCCCAGGTAACCGGCTCGAACTCACCATCCTTGGCATAAGCGCCATCACGTTTGCGCAGCAGGGGCGTCGTCAGGCGGTCGGCGCCGTACATGATCTTCGACAGGAAATAGCCCTTGATGCAGTTGAGGCCGCGGTTGACCTCTGCCTGCATGTCGCCATGCGTGGCAACAACCTTGCCTTCCTTCACGCCGACCATGACGCCGCAGCCCGTACCGCAGAAGCGACAGGGCGCCTTGTCCCACTTGATTTCGAGCGCGCTCACCCCGCCAGGCACCGGTTGGGCGGCGGCGGGAAGCGCAATTCCGGCTGCTGCCGCCGCGACACCCGCCGCCTGGGCCTTCAGGATGTCACGCCGCGTCAGTTCACTGCCCATCGGCCTCGTCCTCTTCCATATCGACATGTTCGAAAACCATGTTTGCGGCGATCACCCCGTCGAGAATGGAGAGGCGCATCAGCGTATCCCCGAGCGCGCCAGTGCTCGACCCCTCGATGACGACCACGATCTTGCCCTTGTCCGCGGCATGCACCTCGACATTGTCGAAGCGATCAAGAACCGCCAGAACATCGGCGAAACGATCGGGCTTAGTGGCTATCACCGCACTTGAGATGTGATGGCGCCGCGCTTCAGGCATGGGCGGCCTCCATGCTGGGTGGCGTCGTGGCTACCGCGCCGACGGGACAGACGGAGATACAGGCCCCGCAGCCCGTGCACGCCTCGGCGACGAGGTCCGGCACGAAGGGTCCGCCTCGCACGGGATGAAATCGGATCGCGCCTGTGGGACAGACGTCGCGACATGACTGACAGTCGACGTGATGGAACGGCAAGCAGGTCGTGGCGATGGTAATGACATGATCGAAGCGCGAGGGCTTGTCCTCGGTGAAAACCGGCTCGGGACAGTTCGCGGCGCAGGCACCGCAGAAGGTACATTCGCCTTTCGAAAAATTGATGACTGGCAGCCCGTCAGCGAGATCGATGACGGCGGTGGGACAGTGCTCTACGCACTTGCCGCAACCGGTGCATGCGGTAAGTCCATCTTCCGACACCCCGGGCGGCCGAATGCGGACGGCTTCACTCCGCCTACTGCCTCTCAGAAATTCACGCCGGGACATTGCGTCTTGCTGCATGGCCGCCCCTCAATGGCCAGGTGGGCCGGGTGGCCCGTAAAGGATCTGAAACATCCAGACGAGGAAGCCGTATCCACCAACCACGCCGACGGCAACGATCGGCCAGATGCCAAAGGCAAGCACGAAAAAAGTGATCAACTCCCGGCGTCGACGGCCCGGACCAGCAACAGATGAGGGGGCGGATGGTGCGGCCACGTTGCGTCTCCCGGACAACGTTCGTGGCTACAGAATAACAGGTCAAAGAGAAAACAAAAGTGAAACTTAAACCACACCTACAAGCTCATGTATTGACTTCCAAATCAATTGACTTTTATCAAGTATATATTTGAGAAATTCTAATCTCTTTAGTTTCTAAAATTGACACCTTGCGGAGCAACCTCAAAAGTCGACTCTGGCGCAAAGACTTTATCGCTGCACCAAAACAAGGCTTCCCGCTCCAACAGACTACGATCCCGCGGCGAAAAGCGCTGCGCCGTTCGCGGCCCTTTTTCAGCATCTTGCCAGTCCTGATGAGGTCCAAGTTGGCAGGTGCATCGCCTGCGACGACAACCGCCACCGTGCACATGAAATCCCTTTGAAGGGCCGGGACAGTCACTGCCGTCAGCGGAACCGTGGCGCGTCGAGACCCTTTGGTCCCTCAAGCATGTCTTTCTTCTTCCTCACCGAACTCGATCAGGTTCCAAGTGGGAAGGAATGGGCCGGCCAGCGCGTCGCCTTTTGCAAAACGGTCAAGCAGCGCGCTGCTCGTCTGCGTCAGTCGCTCGCACCGTCGGCAAGCAGTCGGAGGCCCGGCGCGTTAAGCACGGTGAGCTTTTGCCGCCCGCCCTCGACCAGCCCCCGCCCCTCCCAGGCGCTCAGGATGCGCGAGACGGTATGCAGGGTCGTGCCCGTCATCTCGGCGATGTCCTGCCGCGAGATCGGGAAATCGATGCGGATGCCCTCGCCTTCCTTTTTGCCAGCCTGCTGGGAAAGCCGGAGCACTACATGGGCGACACGGCGCTCCACTTCCTGCGTAGACATTTCGCGGATGCGCGTATGCGCCTCTTCCAACCGCTGGCCGATCGTCTGCATGGCGCTGACGGCAAGGCGGGGATTCTGCTCGACGAAATGCGGCCAGAGGTCCGTCGGCCAGCCGAGGATGACACTTTCCGTCGCGGCCTTCGCCGTGCCGGGATAGTCCGAGCGCTGGAGCGCCTTGGCAAAGCCGAAGAGATCGCCGGGATGCACCACGCGCACGATGATCTGCTGGCCGTCCTCCGTCACTTGCGTCACCTTTAGGCGGCCGTGCAGCAGCAGGAAGAAGCTCGCAGCCTGCTGGCCCTGCTCGAAGACAGCGTCGCCCTGCGCCACGCGGCGTGCCGTGGCATGCGCCAGCAGCCTGTCAAGGTCTTCGTCACTCATCCTGTCGAAGAGGGCGAGCGAGCGGACAACGGTCCGGTCAATTTTCACAGTCAGTTCCCCATCGCGTGAAAGCTACCGGCTTCTAGCACGCCAGCGTGCTCGCTGAAAGTTCGCGCCGGTCCGTCACACGGGAAATCCCCGTTCCCGAAGTGCCGCCAGAAACGCCGCAAACCACCGCGTATCCTTGACGAGCCTGAAGCCGACATTGTCTGGCGGCACACCGACCGCGCAGCCGCCACCTTTCGGATTGCGCACGAAGGAGCTCAACACCGCCCGATGCTTGCCGCTCGCGACATAGATGCCGCAGGACGAGACGTCGTTCACAACGCGGCCCACCTTGTCGAGATTGACGCGGCGGCTGCAGGTCGTAGTCCACTCCCAGATGTTGCCGGCGAAATCGGCAAGACCGAATTCGTTCTCGCCGAAGCGTCCGAGCGGTTGGGGAATGGGATCGCGCGAAGCCTTGCGCGCCGCCTCGCGGCGGTAGTCAGCCAGCCAGCGCTCGGCCGGATTGGCGCTGTCGATGTCGACACCCAATGCATCGTCCGGAAATCGCGAGCCGGCGGCAAAGGCGAGCTCCCGGTCACTCGGCAGCATCCAGACCTCGCCGGTGCGCACAGTCAGCCAACCGGCATAGTCCAGCGCATCGTCATAGCTGACGCCCGTCGCGGGCGTGGTGGCTGGATCCGCCGGCGTGAAGCCCGGCTCGGCGGGCTCGCAGGCGCCATCGGCAACGCAGCGGCCGTAATCGGCAGATGTCACCTGATATTTCATGATGGTGAGTGGGCGACGCGCGCTGACGGTCTCGATCGGTCCGTCGACGGCAAAGCCACTGCGGAAGAACTCGCCGCTGTCGCGATACGCGAAAGTGCGCGGTGCGATCTCCACCGTCATCGGCTCGTCCAGCACGGGGTCGGGCGCGGCACCGACGAGATCGATCTTTACAGCGAGGGTGCCGACAAGGCCGGCAAGCAGAAAAGCGGGAATAACAAGCGATAAAAAGGGAATGCCGGGTTTCGGAGAAAGCGCAGCCATGAAGGCCTCCTTGCGCCCGTCCCGGACAATCGTTCGGTGTCCGGGACGGGCGCCGATTGGTAGAAGGATCGCACAAGCGCGATCTGAAGAGTGCGCCCGCCGCCTAGACGGGCGCACCGGTCTTGCAAGGCGTCAGGCGCCGCTTGGAGGGGTGACCGAGGTCATCAAGTCGTCGTTCCAGTCGCCCGTGACCGCGAAATGACCAGCTGCTCCAAGCTCGAAGGCCTCGATCAGGTTGTGGTTCACATAGGCGTAGATGCCCGGCTGCTGGAACGTGTAGAAGGCCGCCCCCGCCGTGCCGCCTGGAATGAACCAGGTTTCCTGGTCGACATCAGGCACGTTGTGGAACTTGCCGGTCTGCCAGACATAGTCGCCGTGCCCGCCGATGAGGTGCGGACGGGTGTCACGGTTGGCCTGCGAATGCACGACGAGCACCTTGTCGCCCACCTTGGCCTTCAGCGCGTTGTCGCCGGTCAGTGCGCCCACGGCGCCATTGAAGACGATGTGGCTCGGCGTGAGGGTCCGCATGACCTCCAGCGTGTCGGCATAGGCTTCTCCGACGCTGGCGTACTTCTTGTAGTTCCCTTCGGCGTCTCGTGGCACATAGAAGTCCTGCTCGCCGACATAGTAGACGTGATCATAGGTCAGCTCCTTGCCATGACCATCGGTGAGGCCCTCCCGCGGCAGCACCATGATGGCGCCGTTCATGCCCGACGTGACATGCCACGGCACCATTCCGGGAGGTGCGCAGTGGTAGACGAACACGCCGGCTTTCGTGGCCTTGAAGCGCAGCACGGTTCGCTCACCGGGATTGACCACGGTCAGAGCGCCGCCGCCCAATGCGCCTGTTGCCGAATGGAAGTCGATATTGTGCTGCAGCTCGTTGGTTTCGAGGTTGATCAGCGTCAGCTCGACATAGTCGTTCTGGTGCACCACCATCAGCGGGCCGGGAACCGATCCGTTGAAGGTCATGGCATGCACTTCCGTACCCTTGTCGTCGAGGATCATCTTCTTTTCCTCGATCGTCATGGTGAATTCGTAGACCTTCGGGCCGCCCTCGGCCTTCTGGGTGTGGGCGTGCACGAAGGGCGGCTTGACGAGCTCCACCTTTACGCGCTCCAGCTTGGCGATATCGGCCGCGGAAGCCGCTGCATTCGTTTCGATTGCGCCGCCTTCGGCGTGTGCCATCGACGCCGTAATGATCGGCGTCAGGACGCCGGCAAAGGCGGCACCGCCGAGGATCGTGCGGCGTGTCATCTCAAACTGCTCGGTCATTGGTATTCTCCTTTTCAAAAGGACGGAGCGATGTGTTTATCGACCGGTCCTCTCTGTTCTAGGAGCATTCGCGCCGACCTGTTTGTGATGGGACAAACAGCCCTTTCCGGCGGCTGCGGCATTTTGGCAGATGCTGATTTGCTCTTTGCCATCTCGCAAAGAAGCCGCCCCGCCGGCCGCTTAAAAAGAGCTGACGATTGCAAAGGAAAGTGACGATCATGTCTGTAAGCCCCTCCGTCAGCCGCCCCGTGCCGCGTGGCCTTTCCCGCACAGGCCCGGTGCTCTTTTCCTACGGCTTCCGGCCGTTCTTCCTCGGCGGCGCGCTCTGGGCCATCGCCGCCATGGGCCTGTGGATCGCGGCGATTACGGGCCACATCACAATCGCCGATACCTACGGCGCGCCCAACTGGCACGCCCACGAAATGCTGTTCGGCTTCGCCTCCGCCGTGCTCGCCGGTTTCCTCCTGACGGCCGTGCCGAACTGGACGGGACGCCTGCCCGTCTCCGGCTGGCCGCTTGCCGGCCTCTTTGCGCTGTGGTGCGCCGGACGCATCGCCCTTCTGGCCTCCGACGCGATCGGCGTTGCGACAGCGGCCGTCATCGACGCGCTCTTCCTGCCTGCGCTGCTTGCCATCTGCACGCGCGAGGTGGTCGCCGGGCGCAAGTGGAAGGACCTCAAGGTGCTGGCCGGGCTGCTCGCGCTGTCGCTCGCCAATGCCATCTTCCACGTGGCTGCGATCGAAGGCGGGCACGATCATATGGCGATCCGGCTCGCGGTCGCGGCCTATGTCGTGCTCATCATGATCGTTGGCGGGCGCATCGTGCCGAGCTTTACTCGCAACTGGCTCAACAAGTTTGGACGGACGGACTTTCCGGTGCCTTACAATAGATTCGACATGGTCGCGATCCTCGCCGGCACCGGCGCGCTCGGCCTATGGGCCATACTGCCGCAACACCCGGCGAGTGCAGCAGCCGGCCTTGCCGCCGCCGCACTCCACTGCATCCGCCTGCACCGCTGGCGCGGCTGGACGGTGTTGCCCGAGCGGATTCTGGTCATTCTCCACATCGCCTATGTCTTCGTGCCCCTGGGCCTGCTCGCCATAGGTCTCAGCGCACTCGGCTACCTCGAAGAACGCTCGGTACTGCACCTGCTCTCCGTCGGCGCGATAGCCTGCATGATGCTGGCAGTGATGACGCGGGCGAGCCTTGGCCACACCGGACGGGCATTGGTCGCCTCAAGGACCACGGTCGCTTCCTATGCAGCGCTCGTCCTCTGCGCCCTCGTGCGTCCGCTCGCCGAGGTGCTGCCGGACCTGACCTCGGCCCTCTACAGCACTTCCGCGTTGCTCTGGATCGCTGCCTTCGGTCTCTATTGCTTGGAATATGCGCCGATCCTCGCGCGAAAACGCCGCGCCCCGCTCTGAAACGAAATCGGCCCGGAGGTTTTCTCCGGGCCGATTTTTGTCTACGCCACCTCCATCATATCGGGCGTCCAAGGCGGTTCGTAGGTCAGCCGCACCTCCGCATACTCCACTCCAGGCACGGCCCAGACACAGGCCCGCACCGCCTCCTTGAGGAAATCGGTCGCCGGGCAGAAGCGGGTCGTGGTGGTCATGGTGACGTGCACAACGCCCCCGTCTGCCACCGCAATGTCGTAGACGAGGCCGAGATCAACGATGTTCTTGCCGATCTCCGGGTCGATGATCATATGCAGCGCGGTGCGGATATCCTGCACCAGCGCTGCCTTTTCCGTGTCATTCATCGTCGTCACTCCTTCGCTTCACCGACCCGGACGAGGATGCGGTAAGCAGACCCAGTCTCGTCGAAATTGCCGGCCCATTGGTGACCGCGCTTCGTCAGTTCCGGAAAAAGGAAGAGCGGCTCGCGGGAGAGTACGGCGAAGAGCACCTCACCCGGCCCCAGCGCTTCCGCAGCTGCAAGAATGCGCACCATCGGCTCCGGCGGATCGAGATCGGTGAGATCGAGATGTTCGGATGGGTCCGGCCAGGTCTCGGGGCGGTCGGCGTCGACGGATGTTTCGACAGGGGCGGCCTGCGGTTGCGGCGTAAAGATAACCTCCCAGTCCCCTCCCTCGATTTCATGGGCCTCATGATCGAAACCGGCGCCTTGCATGACGCGGAACAACGGCTGCGGGCGAAAGGTGGCGAAGAGCTTCAGCGCCTGTCCCGGCCGCAGTTCCTGCACAGCCTGCATGATCGCCTGAAAAGGCTCACCGCCGCTTCGTAGCATCGGCCGCACGTCGAGTACTTTCGGCGCTATCTCGGGTAAAACGTTGGACATCATTCATCTCCTTGAGAAGCAGATAGAGGCAGGAAAAGGGAAGGCCGCACCACGCCAACAGGTACACGCAGGGCAACCGGCACGATTGAAAGACGCCGCGCGCGGACGAATTCACGGATCAGGCCAAGCGTCGCAAGAAGCTGCGCCGCTACGGCCAGGCGGAAGAAACCAGTCCCGCCTGCAATGAGCGCCAGTGTCGCCACCCCCACCGCACCGTAGTAGATCAGGAAAAGGACCTGCGCGCAGCGCTCGTCGACAAGATCCTGCACCCGTGGCACTGGCGCGCGGCCAAGCACAGGACCGTAGGCCTCCAGCCAGGTGAGAAAGGCGACGATCTTGTAGAGCTGCGCAAGCCCAAGCCCGGTGAGCCAGCCGAATACGAAGAGGTAGACGACCGCGGCAACGGTATCGCCGCCACGTAGGGCCGGAATGTTGAGGAACAGTACAGAAAGCGCGAACAAGGCCACCGCCGCAAAGCTCGCGCGAATGTTCAACTCCGCCTGCTTGCGTTTTCGCGCGCGATAGATGTGCAGGACATCGGCACCGTAGAACACGACCGCCACCAGTGTCATAAGCAGAGCGGCAGAAAAAAGCAGCGTGCCGCCGAACAGCCCCGAAAGCACAAGACCCGACGCCGTCAGGACGAGACCGACGGCAAGGCTCGCTCCCCACCACGCAGCGCGGCTCGTCGAGCGCTCCACGTCCGGCGCCAGCAGGAACATTGGGAACAGCCGGTAGCTGACCCCGATCGCCGTCACACTCAGCCAGCCACCGAGGCCGAGTGCCGCGTGCAGTTCTACGCCCTCAGCGAGAAGCCGGCCGAACAACGGGCAATCCACAACACCGGACAGGGCGTCCGCAAAGACAGAACCGATAAGGGCCGCGCCGGCAAGCGCAGCAAGACCCGTGGCGACGAAGCGGGCGGGGAGCGGCAGAGGCCACGCGGAATAGAGCGTGACCGAAAGAATACCGGCGAACAGGCCGAAGCCGGCAAGGAGCAACGTGCCCCCCACTGGCAAAAGCGCGAGCGGCAAATCGATCGCACCGGACAGCGCGACGAATCCGCCGACCAGGCAACCAAGCCCGGCTAGCAGCAACAGCAGGGCGGGTGCCACAAAACCTCCGCCGACAATTGGGCGACCGATAAGCACGGGCACGAATTGCAGGAGTGCACCCACCATCAGGAGACTAAGCCAACCGATTGCGATGACATGAACGAGCGCCATCGTTTCCGGCGCGCCGATATCGGCGAACGGATAGCCGTAGCCGGCAACCATCAGCCCCTCCCCGCAAACGAGCATGAGGCATGCGGCGGCGAAGTAGGACATGGTCCAGCGGGAGAGTGTAGCGCCTGGCATGTCGGTATCCTCCGCCGCGCCTGTTTCAGTGATCTGCGCCGCAGCAGCAGTCGCAGCCGCCGTCTTCCAGCCGGTCGATTTCGACCCGCCAGACCTCCGGTCCCTGTTCGAGATAATCCCAGCCGAACTGGCCCGGGAAATTGGTCTCGAGCTGATAGTGCAACGGCCGTGGATCATGGTCGCTGGTGATCAGCATGGATTTGCCGGGGAGCAGCGCACCGAGCATGCCGAAGATACGGGGATGGCGCTCGCGCGGGGAATGACGCGCACGTCGATCAGGGGTTTATCCGGGGTCTCTGACATGGTTTCGTGTTTCCGTCCCGGCCGCTCCAATCGCGTTCCGGAAAGGCACGGCCCGACCCGACCGGAACCGCCTGACGCTACCTCCGCTGCCCGCCCGGCACTTTGACCCCGCGCAAACAATTCCGGATTTCCGGGCCTCGCGACACGAAGCTTGGCTTTCCGCAAAGAAGGGTGGCGCGGTGGCTCCTAGGCTTTCCACCATCGACACATGGAAAGGAAAGCCGCATGCAACAGGTCCTGATCGAAAAATACGGCGAGGCGCGCCTGCCGCGCTATACCAGCTACCCGACAGCGCCGGCCTTCTCGCCGACTGTCGGCGCCGGCACCTATGGTGATTGGCTTTCCGACATCAAAGCTAGCACGGACGCCTCGCTCTACCTCCACATCCCCTTCTGTCGCTCCATGTGCTGGTACTGCGGCTGCCACACGACAATAACCAGCCGCGACGAACCGATTCTCGACTACATCGACATGCTGCGAAAGGAGATCGGTCTTGTTTCAAAGCAGGTGGAGGACCGTCTCAAGGTCAAGCACATCCACTTCGGTGGCGGCACGCCGACGATCATGCAGCCGGAAGAATTCCTCGACCTTATCAGTCTGCTGCGCGCCCGCTTCGGCCGCCTCGCCGGCGCGGAGATCGCGGTTGAGATCGATCCGCGTACGCTGACCGCGGAAATGGCCGCGGCACTCGGCGCGGCCGGCGTCACGCGCGCCAGCCTTGGCGTGCAGAGTTTCGATCCCGTCGTCCAGAAAGCGATCAACCGCATTCAGAGCGAGGCACAGACTGCGCAGGCCGTGACACGGCTGCGCGCCGCCGGTGTCGGCGGCATCAATTTCGACCTCATCTACGGCCTGCCGCACCAGACGGTCGCCTCCTGCATCGAGACGGCAAACGCGGCGGTCGCCATGCAGCCCGAGCGCTTTTCGGTCTTCGGCTACGCTCACATCCCCTCTTTCAAGAAGCACCAGCGGCTGATCGACGAGCGTGCACTGGCGGATGCAGCACAGCGCGCGGAGCAGGCCGAGGCGATCGCCGAAACGCTCGTCTCTGCCGGCTATGTCCGCATCGGTCTCGATCACTATGCCTTGTCCTCCGATAGCCTTGCGCTCGCCGCCAAACGCGGCCGGCTAAGACGCAACTTCCAGGGTTACACGACGGACGCCTGCAAAACACTGCTCGGCTTCGGCGCCTCGGCCATCGGCCGTACGCCGGAAGGCTACATCCAGAACGAGGTTCCGCCCGGCATCTACGCCCAGCGCATCGCCTCCGGCCGGCTTGCCACTGTCAAGGGCTACCGCCTGACGGCGGAAGACCGGCTACGGGCCGAAATCATCGAGCGGTTGATGTGCGATTTCCGCGCCGACCTCACCGCCATCGCGGCGCGACACGGTTTTGATCCCGCCCCGCTGCTGCGAGGCAATACGCGGCTCGCCGACCTCGAGGCGGACGGTGCTATCGATATCCATGGCGGTACCGTCACCGTGCGGCAGGATCACCGCTTCATCATCCGCGCTGTGGCCGCCGCCTTCGATGCCTATATCGACCAGTCGGCCCGTACCCACAGCAAGGCGGCCTGAAGCCACTCATCGAGAAAGCAAAAGGCCCGGCGTGGTGTTGCACGCCGGGCCTTTCTCGCCAATCCCGTGTCCTCTAACCCACAAGACCGCGATAGATCGCCGGCAGCGCCGCGGGCAGCCGTGCGATATTGCTGACGATGGCATAGCCGTTGCGGCCAAAGATGGCCGGCACATAGGCCTGCGCCTCGCGGTCGACCGTCACGCCGAAGACGCTGAGGCCCGTGCGCCGCGCCTCGTTGACCGCACGGCGGCTGTCCTCCAGCGCGAACCGCCCCTCGTAGTGATCCACATCGTTCGGCTTACCGTCGGTGAGGATCAGCAGGAGTTTTCGGCGATTCGGCTGCTCGCGAAGCTTCGCCGCCGCATGGCGGATCGCCGGGCCGATGCGGGTGTAAAAGCCCGGCTTCAGCGCTGCGATGCGCGCCTCGACGCCACGTCCCATCGGCTCGCCGAAATCCTTGATCGTTTCGACGCGCACCCAGGAGCGGCGGCGGGAGGTAAAGGTGAGGATCGAATGGCTGTCGCCACAGGCGGCAAGGCCATGGGAGAGCACCAGGAGCGCCTCCTTCTCCACATCGAGCACCCGTCGATTGTCGAACCAGGCGTCGGTGGATAGCGACACGTCGACGAGAATGGTGACCGCGAGATCGTGTGCCTGCGGCCGGCTCATCAGATGGATGCGGTCGCTGCCCTGCCCGCCGGCAGCAAGGTCGGCACGCGTCCTGACCACAGCGTCGAGATCAAGCTCGGCGCCGTCGAGTTGCGCACGCAGCATTTCATGGCGCGGCCTGAGTACTTCGAACTGCCGGCGCACGCGGCGGATCAGGCTCTTCGTGTCGGGATCGGCTTCAGGTACGTCAGCGGAATCGGGTGCGGGCGAGGCCAGCACGCGGCAATGGTCCGGCAGATAGGTGGCCGTGCGATAGTCCCATTCGGGATAGGTGTACTCGCCCGTCAGCCGTGTGCGATCAAGCGCTTCCGGCGGCAGGTCGAGATCGAAGCGGAAGCGGGCGGCGGGGCGACCCTTGCGCTCGCCGAGCGTCATGTCGTCCAGTTCGTCCGCCGCGGAGGAATCGTGGTCGTCGCTGTCGTCGCCGGGGCGGTCGACATTGACCATCTCGGCCATCGCCAGAATCTTCTCGAAACGATTGAGAATGAAAGGACTGCGTTCCGTCTTGCCGTTTTCCGCCTTCTCGCGCAGCGCTACATGGCGACCAGTCTCCGACGCCTCGGGAGTGCCGCCCGTCGCCGGCTGGTCCTCCTCGCCGCGCCCCTCGCCCTCCTCGCGCGCAAGTGCATCCGGCCAGAGCGGCACGGGCAGCATCGGCAGATAGCCTGGCGGCGCGCGATGCGGGAAGATTACCGGCAGTGCGTCGTCGGCAAGCCCCGCTCCCTTGCGCAACAGGCTGAGGATGCGATTTTCGACATGGCGTTCGATCGAGGGAAGCGGTCGGGACCGGCGGGCTTCCAGCGTCGCGGCCGAGAGCCGGCGGTAGCGGCGGGCAAGACCGGGGAAGGCCGCAAGCACAGCCTTCGCGGTGCCTTCCGCCCGGTGGAGAGTTGCAAGATCGCGCTGGAGCGGATCGATTTCCTCGATGCGTTCGAGCGGCATCAGGGCCATGGCGGCGGCGAGCCAGATATAGAGATCCCGGTTGAGGGCGCGGTCCGGGAAAAGATCGATCACGCCCGGCAGCATGACGGTCGCATGGTCGCGGCCGGGCTGCACCAGTTTTTCCTCGCCCAGCCCCATGCGCTGGCGAAGCCTGAGGCGGTGCGTCGATGTTCGCCCGCGCGCCGGCGTGATCTGCACTGCCCCCTCACCTCCGAACCCCCGGAAGCAGACGGCCAGCACCGGGCGTATGTCCTCCAGCCGCACGGCGTGATACGGATGGCGCGCCCAGCTGCCGGTATTGCCCACCAGCCGGTGCCAGGCCCGACCAACCGCTTCCTCAAGCTCCAGAAAATCCAGCATGACGGCCTCAGCGGATCGTCGCGTCGGCGATTTCGAGGAGAGCGGCGCGAACATCCGGCTCGTCGGTGAGCGGTTCGATCATTGCGGCGCGCACAGCGTCGCGCAGCGTCATGCCGCTGTCGATAAGGCAGGCGCAGTAGACGAGGAGACGCGTGGAAACCCCTTCTTCGAGATCACGCCCCTTCAAGGCCCGCAACCGATGGGCGAATTCGACAAGCGGGGCGACACGGGCCTCTTCCAGCCCGCTTTCCGTGGCGACGACGGCAATTTCCTCAGCCTTCGGCAGGAAATCGAACTCGATCGCGACGAAGCGCTGGCGGGTTGAGGGCTTCAGAGCCTTCAGCAGGTTCTGGTAGCCGGGATTGTAGGAAACGACGAGCATGAAGCCGGGTGGGGCCTCCAGAACCTCGCCGGTGCGCTCCAGCGGCAGGATGCGCCGGTCATCGGTCAACGGATGAAGCACAACGGCGACATCCTTCCTCGCTTCGACAATCTCGTCGAGATAGCACACGCCGCCCTCTCGCACCGCGCGTGTCAGTGGCCCATCGACCCATACCGTGTCACCCCCCTTGAGCAGGTAGCGTCCCGTCAGATCGGCGGCAGACAGGTCGTCGTGGCAGGATACGGTCGCAAGCGGCAGCCCGATCTTGGCGGCCATGTGGCTCACGAAACGGGTCTTGCCGCAGCCGGTCGGTCCCTTCAATAGCAAAGGAAGCTGGCGTACCCAGGCCGTCTCGAAGAGCGCGCATTCATTGCCGGATGGGCAGTAGGCCGGGATATCCGATGCGGCGCGCGGCACGTCCTTGAGGATAACGTTCATTTCAATCTCCACGAATGCTTATGGAAAGTGTGCCGGCCCCGCGGGATGACGGGGCCGGCCAGCACTCACTCCGCCGGTTGAACCAGACTGGTGAGGCTGTCGCGACGCTCGCGGCCCGGAACGAGCACGGCCCAGACGAACATTAGCGCCGAGAGGAGCACGGCGACGCCCGAACCGAGGCGGACCCAGTAGAACAGGGCAAGCTGGTCCTGCACGTCCATGAAGTTCTCGCCGAGAACGCGTTGCAGATGAACCTGCACGACGCCGGCAAAGGTGAGCGCGAAGGTCATCACCGACATGCCCGTGCACATGATCCAGAAGCTCGCGATGGAGAGCCATTGGTTGAAGGGCGCCCGGCCGCGGATTTCCGGGATGGCATAGGCCATCATCGCGAGGTTCAGCATCACATAGGCTCCGAAGAAGGCGAGATGGCCATGTGCGGCTGTGACCTGCGTGCCATGGGTGTAGTAATTCACCGACGACAGCGTGTGCAGGAAGCCCCATACGCCAGCCCCAAAGAAGGCCATGACCGAGCATCCGATCGACCACAGCAGTGCCGCCTTGTTGGGATGGTTGCGGCCGGCCTTCCAGGTCATCACGAAAGTGAAAATGACCATGGTGAAGAAGGGCGCCACCTCCAAGGTCGAGAACAGCGAACCGATCCACTGCCAGTAACCCGGCGCGCCGATCCAGTAGTAGTGGTGGCCTGTGCCGAGAATGCCCGAGAAGAGGGCCAGTCCGACAATGACGTAGAGCCATTTCTCCACGACTTCGCGGTCGATACCGTTGAGCTTGATCATCAGGAAGGCGAGCACGGAGGCCATGATCAGCTCCCAGACGCCTTCGACCCAGAGATGGATGACGTACCACCAGTACATCTTGTCGAGCGCCAGGTTCACCGGGTTGTAGAAGGCGAAGAGAAAGAAGAGCGCGAGACCCCACAGGCCGAAGAGCAGGATATTGATGACCGTTGTCTTGCGACCCTTCAGCGCCGTCATCGTGATGTTGAAGAGGAACATCAGAACGACCACGACGATGCCGACCTTCGCGATGAAGGTCTGTTCAAGGAATTCGCGCCCCTCATGGATGCGGAACATGTAGCCAACGACCGTGAGACCGGCCGCCACAAAGAACATCCAGAACTGGAGAACGGCGAGTCTCGGACTGAACAGCTCCGTCTCGGTCTCCTCGGGGATCATGTAGTAGGTCGCGCCCATGAAGCCCATGAGCAGCCAGACGACCAGCGCATTGGTGTGGATCATGCGCACGATATTGAACGGCAGGAGCTCGGAAAGCGTGTTGGGCAGCACGTAGATCGTGCCGGCCAGAACGCCGAAGAGAACCTGGGCGAGGAAGAGGCCGAGTGCGCCGTAGAAATACAGCATCGCGACCTTTTGCGTTTGATACTTCATGTTTTGTCTCCTGAAACGCTTGTCGCTCAGCCGGCGTCGTTCGGCGGCCAGTTCTGGGTCAAGATGCGGCTCGTCCATTCCAGGAAGTCAGCCAGATCGTTGAGTTCCTGTTCGGTGAGGTTGAACTGCGGCATCTGCCGCCGGCCTTCCGCCCCGCTCGGCTGCGCGGCCATCCAGGCCTTCAGCGCCTCTCGTGCACCCTCCGGGTCGTCGACCCCGCCGTAGCGCTTCCACACATTGCCGAGTTCGGGCGCGAAATAGGCGCCTTCGCCGAGCAGCGTGTGGCAGTTGATACAGGCGTTCTTTTCCCAGACATGCTTGCCGCGCGCGACGCTTTCGCTGAGCGTCGTCTCATCGGTGGAGGATGTCCGGATGTAAAAATGACTGTGGGCCGTCAGCCCCACGAAGATCGCGAAGAAGAAGATGGACCCGCCGTAGAAGACGTTGCGGGCCCCTGTTTTGGTTAGGCGCTCTGCCATCCCATGGTCCTTTCCCTTGCCGGCCCCCATGGGCCCGGCGCCAAAACCCGCCGCTCGGTCTGCCTGCGATGCCCTCGCCGGCAGTGCGGGACGTCTTCGTTCTAGCTGCGCGGGAAAAGCCTTCTTTGTGCTTTGGCAAAGAGCGGCGCGGTCCGTCAGCCGATCAGCGTGACGGCAACCGTCCGGGCCAGTGCGACCAACAGGAGAATCGCCGGCCATGCGAGCAGCGCGGGCCGCAGAACGCTGCGGCTCGCACGCAGATCCATGAAGTCGAGGACGACGATCCGGCTTTTCGCGTAGGCCATGACGAGCACCGCGGCGATCGGCACGAGCAAACCGCCGCTGAGGCCCCCCACAAGCGCACCGCCTATAGCGAGCGTCAGCAGCATGGCGAGGGCGGCGACGAACTGTTCACGGGCCTGTCTGGTCATGAGAGCCTCAGGTGAGATAGACGATTGGGAACATCACGAGCCAGATCAGATCGACCACATGCCAGAGGGTGGCGATCATCACGACATTCTCCCGCGATGGGCGCCAGGCGACGATGAGCAGAATGCCCGCGCCGAAAATGACGTGGAGCAGGTGAAAGCCGGTGACGATGAAGTAGAGCTCGGAAAGTCCACCCGCCGCGGAGATACCCGAGCGGATTTCTACCGAATATTCGACGAGCTTCATGACCGTGAACGCGAGGCCGGAAAGTGCTGCGAACACTAGGGGACGTCGCACGGCATCCGTGCCGCGACGAACAGCAAGTGCCGCCTGCCAGCCACTGAAGACAAGAAGTACGGAATTGAGAGCGGCAAGCCCCGAATGGAGATGCACCCGAAGAAGAGACGCGCCCTCGGAATCCATCACCGTCATCACCATGAAGGCGACAAGCAGCGCACCGAAGGCGGCAAGCTCGCTCCACACCAGAATCCACAACAGCAGGGAGCCTGCCTCACCCCGCTCCGCCATCTCGGCAGGCATGCCCATTTCGTCCGTCGTCGCCATAGGGCTCGTCTAGCGCGGCGAGCAGCAGCCTTCTTTGCTCCGGCACAAAGAGCAGCCGGGCCGGGAGCGCCATGATCGCGGCAAAGGAAAGGAACCCAATATGACGGACGCGCAGATCGGACTCATCGTCGCCGCACCGGTCATCGCCGGCTTCGCGCTGGTGCTCTACAGGATGGGCGTTTTGCAAGGGGCGGGAACGCTCTCCGCCGTCGGCGCCTCCGTCGTCATCGCCGTCGTACTTTTCTTCGGCCAATAGGAGACCACATGAGCGGACCGACCCTTGCCGCGGCCGATATCGGCCGCCTCGAAGCGCTTCACCAAAACCTGCTCGATCTCTGCCTGCGCCTCGAAGAGGCTGCCGCCGATACGGATGTCACCGCGGAACTGAGGGACCTTGCGGATGCGATCCCGCCACTTCTCGCCGCCGTCCACAACCTGGAGGAACACCTGCTTTTTCCGGATTTTGACAGACACGCCGGTTCCTGCTTTGCCGCGATGGCTATCGAGCGCCTGAAGGCTGAACATCGTTGTGACAGGCTTGCCGGCGAAGAGCTGTCCCTGACCCTAAAGGCCGTTGCCGAAGAGCGCTGTGCTTTGTCGCCGGAGACGGTTTCGCGCATGATGGTTGGCTTTCAGGAGAGCCTTCGCCGCCATGTCTTTTCGGAAATGATGATCCTGGAGGCTCTGCTCTCCGCGAAAGCAGAGGCGCGGGACATCTTCACCTGAACCGTCCGTCAATCACGCCCCATTGCGACGTTACGGCCACGCGAAACCCAGGCCGCGCCCTCCTTCTGGTGCAGGAAGCCATTCGAGAAGCGGACGCCCGGATAGACCTCCGCCAATTCGGCAACCGCCTCCCCGCCGTCAATCTGCCCGTCGAGCACAGCGCGGTACAGCGCCGCGATCTTGGCCATATCGCAATCCTGCGGGGAGAGCCGGACGCGTGAAAGACCCGCCTTGACCAGCGGCGCCAAATCATCGACAAGCACTGCGCAGCTGTTCGACATGGTCTGGACGCCGTTCAATACGAGGAAGGACTGTCGGTCGAGCGTGCGCAGCGGCAGGCCGTCGGGCTCTTGGCCGCAGATGAACTGGCAATTGTCCTTCGTCAATCCCTTCGATCGTGCGTGGGCGCAACGCGCCGAGATGGCGAGCGGCATGCGGCCAAAGGCAAAAATCTCGAAGGAGAACCCCGGCATGGCAGCCAGTATCTGTTGGATGGAGGCGGCTGGCAGCTCCGGCGGCAGACAAATATTTTGCGCCCCGCGGGCGGCGAGCAGCCGTGCCGTCGCTGCGTTGTAGACGTTGACCAGCGGCCCGATCGCATGCGGCCTGCCCTTGAGGAGGCCGAGCGCAGAAAGATCGTTTGCTTCGATCGGGTGGATGCTGTCGGTGATCAGATCCCGCACATGGCGGCTTTCCCGTGGGAGCGTTACCATGGCGAGGGAGGAAAGCGCTACCTGCTTGCCGGCCGCCTCCAGCCGCTCGACGACTTCCGCGATGTACGGCTCACTGAAATGCTGGCGCTTGGAACAGACCGTTTCGCCGAGCGTCACATGCTCGACTGCTGCCTCATCGGCGATCCGGAAGTAGAAATCGCGCCATTTCAGCCCCTCCCAAAGGAAATAGACCGGCCCGAGGCTCAGCGCCGGTTTGCCTGCCGTCGTCATATTGGTCTCCTACCGCCAACGCTTGTCATAGGCGCCCGTCGTCGTACGCTGGCCTTCGCTCATTGCGCGCAGCCGGGCGACAAGCGCGGCACGCTCGGCGGGCGATGCGCCGAGTGCCTTCTTCAGGGAGGACACCACTTCGGCGACATAGGCCTTGCCGCGCTGGCGCCCTTCAATTTTGAGTGCCGAGACGCCAGAATCGCGCAGCGCATCGATCTGGTCCATGACATCGAGCGAGACGGGATCCTCGAAGGCATAGCCCTCGACGTCGCCGATCTCGAAGCGGCCCTTGCAGAGCGTCGGATAGCCGGAGGCCTCACCGGGGCCGAAACGGTTGATCGTATAGTCACCAAGTTCGGAAACGAGGTCCGCTCCGTCCTGCCGGTAGCGCACATGGCTTGCCGGCGAGCAGACACCGTTCATGTTGGGCGATTTGCCGGTGGCGTAGGAGGAGAGAGAACAGCGCCCCTCCGCCATGACGCAGAGCCCACCGAAGGCGAAGACCTCGACCTCACAATCGATCTGCGGCGTCAGCCGGGCAATGTCCTGCACGGTCAGCACGCGCGGCAGCACGACGCGCTTGGCCCCAAAGGCCTCGATGAGGAAACGGATCGCGTCCGGGTTCGAGGCGGACGCCTGGACGGAGACATGCAGGCGCTGCTTCGGGTGCCTTTCCGCCACATAAGCCATCAGGCCGAAATCGGCCAGGATCAGCGCATCAGCGCCCATCGCCACGGCATCGTCGGCGGCGGAATACCACAGCGCCTCGTCGCCCGCTCGCATGAAGGTGTTGAGCGCAACGAAAGTCGCCACGCCTTTGCGGCGGGCAAGCGCGATCGACTGGCGCAGTTCTTCGCGGCTGAAGTTCAGGCCCGGGAAGTTGCGCGCATTGGTCTCGTCGCGAAAGCCGCAATAGACCGCATCGGCACCGGCCTCCACCGCCTCGCGAAAGGCGGCGGGCGTGCCGGCGGGGCAGATCAGTTCCATGTCACGTCCCGTCCTTCAAGCGCCTTGCTTCGGATGTACCGCGCCGTGCCGACCACCAACGGTGCAAGCGGCCCGACGAGCGCGCCAAGCTCGCGCGGCAGGTCGATGGCGCTGTCGTCGAGCGCATTGCGCAGCGCCAGCATCGCTTCCATGTCGCCGGTGACCGAGAGGTCACGCGAAAAGAACAGCGCATCCGCATCGCATCGGCCCTCAAGCAGGCCGAGCAGCAATGCAAGCGGTCCGTGGATGTGGGCGTCGGCGGATGGCGGATGCTCTCGCCGCGAGACGGTCAACAGCTGTGTCGCGGGGACCACGGTGAAGTGCAGCGGTAGATCGGCAGGAGAAAAGCAGTAACGGGCCTCCCTATATGCGCCAAGCCGCTCGAAGAGATCGGGATGGGCCTTCAGGACACCTGACAAGACCATGCGCGACACCCGTTCCACCAGCCAGAGGGGAGCGATTTCAACGGGCATTGCAAGAAGTGGAGGAAGGAACGGCATGCGGCTGGCCTTCGGCGAGAAACGATGCCCTGACCCTATGGATCGACGCGCCGCACGAATTTGCGCCAGCACAAAGACGGAGGCGGTTTTCACCGGCAAGTCATTGCTATGAAAGCCGTTGACCCCATTCCACACCGTTTCGATAGTCTTCAGGATTTCGTCGCCCTGCTGGAGCGGCGCGCGCAGCTGAAGCGCATTTCCGAGCCCATCTCCCTGGTTCACGAGGTCACCGAAATCCATCGCCGCGTTCTGGCCGAGGAAGGTCCGGCACTGCTCTTCGAACGGCCGGTCAACGCAGGAGGCAAGGTCCAGTCGATACCGTTGCTGGCCAATCTCTTCGGAACGCGCGAGCGGATCGAATGGGGCCTTGGTCTCGAAACCGGAGGGTTACCCCGTCTTGCAGCCTTCCTTTCTGATCTTCGCGATCCGCAGCCACCACGCTCCCTGCGCGACGCCTGGCAGAAATTGCCGCATGTAAGGGCCGCGCTCTCGATGAACCCACGGGCGGTCACGCGCCCACCCTGCCAGCAGGTCGTCTGGACGGGGGACGACCTTGATCTTGACCGCCTGCCCATCCAGACCTGCTGGCCGGGCGAACCTGCGCCCCTCGTCAGTTGGCCACTCGTCATCACACATGCTCCGGATGATCCGGCCGATGTCAATGTCGGCGTCTACCGCATGCAGAAGCTCGGCCACAACCGGCTGGTCCTGCGCTGGCTGGCACATCGCGGTGGCGCGCGACATCATCGTTTGTGGCGAGCGCTGGGACAGGACATGCCGGTGGCGGTTGTCATCGGAGCCGATCCCGCAACGATCCTCTCGGCCGTCATACCGCTTCCCGACGAGATGAGTGAACTGAGTTTTGCTGGTGTACTGAAAGGCCGGCGACAGGAAACGGCGCGCGGTCTGACGATCCCCACCCCAGTGCCGGCCAGCGCCGAGATCGTTTTGGAAGGGACGGTCTCGTGCAGCGATGTTGCCGATGAGGGACCGTATGGCGACCATACCGGCTACTACAATTCGGTCGAGCCTTTCCCGGTGATGACGCTCACAGCGATCACCATGCGCAAGACCCCCCTTTACCTTTCTACCTTCACCGGCCGGCCGCCGGACGAGCCGTCAAGGCTTGGCGAGGCGATGAACGAGCTCTTCTTGCCACTGGTGAAACGACAGTTTCCGGAAATATGCGATCTGTGGCTGCCGCCCGAGGCATGCTCCTATCGCGCCATGGTCGTCTCGATGGACAAGCGATATCCCGGCCAGGCCCGCAGGGTCATGATGGGTCTCTGGTCCATGTTGCCGCAATTCAGCTACACGAAGCTGATCATCGCCGTGGATGAGGACATCGACGTCAGAATCTGGCCGGACGTGATCTGGGCGCTTTCCACGCGCTTCGACGCCAGCAGAGACCTGATGCTCGTCGAAAATACGCCGATCGACTATCTCGACTTCGCGTCCCCCAAATCCGGACTTGGTGGAAAGCTGGGGCTCGACGCCACCACGAAGATCGGAACTGAAACCGAGCGCGACTGGGGCCGCATCCTCTCGATGACGCCTGAGGTCATCGCAAGGATTGACGGCCTCTGGTCGTCTCTCGGCCTGGGAGAGGTCGGCGCATGAGCACCAAAGGGGTCGTCATCGGTATCTCAGGCGCTTCCGGGGCGGCACTCGGCGTTCGTATCGTCGAGCGACTCGCATCGTTGCCCGAGATCGAAACACATCTCGTCGTCTCCGATGCGGCACGGCGCACGCTGAATCACGAATTGGGCCCAGGCGCGTTGCCGTACCTCCTCTCCATCGTCCATCGCCATCACCCGGTCGATGATATCGGCGCCTCGATTGCTAGCGGTTCCTTTGCCGTCAACGGCATGATCGTCGCCCCCTGCTCCATGCAGACACTTTCAGCCATCGCTACAGGGCGCACCGACACCCTGCTGACGCGCGCCGCCGACGTACAATTGAAGGAACGCCGCCGGCTGGTGTTGCTCGCCCGAGAAACACCGCTGCATCTCGGCCACCTGCGCAACATGTGCGCCGTAACCGAGATGGGCGCCATCGTCATGCCCCCCGTACCCGCCTTCTATCAACGCCCGCAGTCCGTGGCGGAAATCGTCGACCATCTCGCGACGCGCGCCATCGATCTTCTCGATTTATCTCACTCGCCGCTTTCGAAGAGCTGGCAAGGGGACCTTTGATGCTGTGGGGTCGACTGGAAGTCCAGTCCGGCGCCGCTTGAACCACTGCGAACACGAGATTGCGCGCTGGCTTCCCTATTCGAATTCGCAAGCGTTTCCCAAATGTGTTCGCCGAAGGGATCTTTAGCGGGATTACACCCTCGCTGGCGCGGCTCAGCGTTTCTACGTGTGAAGGCATCTCAAGTGGTGTGAGGCTGTTGGTCATCCGATGACCTTGACGTCTTGGAGATGGTTGCCTGTCCTAACGGATGCTCCTAGCCAGATCGCTGGCCTGCTCCAAAGCTTCGACCATCGCAGCAAGTGGTCCACTGTCCACGACCATCGGGCTGTTCATGGCGGCAAAAACGGCTTCGAGGTGCTCATGTCGTCTCGTCGACAAGATGCTCTCCGTTTGATGCTGGAAGACCTCCAGGAGGCTACCGGATTCTTGCGCAAACCCGCGCATGTCAGTCCTTGCAACCGCGCTGGGCCGAAACAAGGCCGATTGATTGCCGCTGGATATCACCATCCGTCGTCAAAATGCCCTGCCAGGCCCTGTTGCCGCATCGCAGTGTCAACCGCCAGGAGCCTTCATCCTCGCCCACGCCTTTCTCCACGGTGCTTCTGAACAGTTTACGCCGCATAAGCGCACGCACTCTGGCCTCGCTCATATCGAACGCCTTTGCCACGAACGCCGAGTCTAGAAAGAACTGCCTGTCGGCGCCATCCGCGGGAGGCAATTTGGCCTCTTCAACAATCCTTGCCATGGTACTCCTCCAGCCGGTCTCAACCGGAAGATTGGTTGATCATAAAGTCCGGCAAGCTCTTACGAATGAGTTTGGTCGCAGGCCCTCGCACATGCAACGGTTTGCGCGCGAGAGTTTCCGATATTGAGTTGTCGAATTTGAGAGACCCGGAGAGTGGCTTGACTACTCCGGGTCTCGACTGGAGCCTGCAAGGCCACTTACAGACCCAAACCGGCGATGGCCGTGTCCAGGCGCTCGCGGGCCTTCTTTGGCAGCTTGCCGGTCTTCAGCGCATCGAGATTGGCCGGTGCATCGCCGACGACGACCACGCCGACCATGCCCATGCCGGCGTGCGGCGTGCACTTGACGCCATAGGCGCCGGGCTTGTCGAAGGTCACCTTGTAGGTCTCGTTCATCTTGCTTTTGAAAGCTTCCGCGCCCTCGGGGATCATGTCCTTGATCGTTTCGACATTGTGCCCCTTGTCGGTCGGAATGAATATTACGGTATCGCCGGGTGCGACCTTCACGAAGGCAGGCTCGAACACCATGGCGCCCTCGGTGCCCTTGTTCAGCATATGCACCTCGAATTCTGCCGCTGCCGAAGGAAGCGCAAACGCCAGGAAGACTGCAGTTGCGGTTACGATACTCGTTGCCATGATACGCACTCGAATTCTCCTTGCTCACGAACGTCAATCGTTCATGGGAAAGAGGTAGCCTATTGAGAATCTTCCTTCTTTGACGGTAATCAAACAACAGGAACAGATGCCCCTCCTGGCACATGGTTGCCCATGCATGGGACGTTGATCCACTGGATCCGCCTCTGGCCTTTCAAGGCCCGCAACGCAATCGCAATCGCGCCGTGCAAACATCTCAATGCCCAGCGCGCGGACGTCTCGTCTATGTGACAGAGCACTTTGCCGCGGTCATTTTCGTCGGCTCTGTTTCTAAGGGGCGATTTCGACGTCGTCCTGCAGCCGGACGAGTTCGAAGTCACTGATGAGAATGTCGACCCTCAAACGCCATTGTCCCGCGAGTGGAACGACAACATCCGAGGCTCGCCAGCTCCCGTCGGCCTGCAAAGCGGCCCTCCTGCGCATCGGCTCGATGCCAGACTTCGGATTGGAAAGCACGAACGTGACCTCCTTCGGAGTGAAGGGCGAAAAGTCAGGTGCCAGAATGATGGCAGATACCTCGACCGGACCGGCACGTCCGGGAGTGAAGGTAACTTCGGCCATTGCCTTGTCCGAGTGGATATGGATAGAGGCCGGCTGCGCTGCCGCAAGTGCCATCGCGCGGGGCGGCGGGGTAAATCGCCACGTCGCGGCGACGGCGAAAACGGCAAGGACGATCATGGTCTCGACGACGACCGCGCGGCCAAGACGCCTGGTAGCGTCCCCCTCTCCCCGCTCGACTGGTTTGGTGAAAACCCAGCGATTGATCACCACGACAAGGAACAGAGCGGCAAGCAGTGCCATCTTCGCCAGCAGCACATTGCCGTAGGCCGTCGAAAAGAGCGCACCGAATTCTTCAACCTGGACCAGGGCAAGCAGCAGGCCCGCCAATGTCAAGGCGGCGACACAGAACGGGATCAGGCGGGAAAAACAGCCAAGTGCCTGTCGCCCTAAGTCACCTCCCTGCCGCAAGGCGTATGCCAGGGGCGGAAGTGCACCGATCCATACGGCAATCGTCAATCCATGCACGAAGACTGCTGGTCGCATCAGCCATTGAGGCGCGGCCGAGCTTGCGTGACCACTCAACGCCAGCGCGCCGCTTCCGGCAACAAGAGCTGCCAGAGATGCTGCGCGGCTGACGACCAGCGACCTTGAAGAGGTTATGATCGCCAGAAGGAACGCGGCCAGCAGCACCATGACGGTCAGGCCGAAACTCGTATCCAGTCCTGCTCTCCATGCCGTGCGATCCATGAGGTTGGACAGCGGGGCGCCAAGGGCATCAAGCCCCTGAAGTCCCAGGGAAAGCGTGGTCGCCACCATGCCGAGCAGCGTTGCTGCCCTTATTATGGGCAGGCCATCGGCGCCGCCGGGGATCAGCCAACGCACTGCAAAAAGGCCGCCGATCCCGAAGAACAGGCCGATATAGATTGCGATGCGTGAAAGCCACAGCTCTGCCCTGACCGGCCAGTCGATCGCCTCTCGATCGACCTGAGGCGCGCTACTGGGCGCGCCGATCGAGAAAATCGTGGAGCCCGCAACGGGGTGCCCATCCTCGGAGACGACACGCCAGGCAAGCACATGGGTTCCCGCCGCAAGGTCGCCGGGCGCGGAAATTTCAAGCGTACGGTCTCCTAGAACGAATGACTCCAGCGTTCTTGCCTGCCCGTCGGGCAAGATGAGCCTCAGCACGAGCGGAGAAACAGGCTCGCTGAAGGACAGCGACAGGGTTTTCGGGGGCACACTGACGACGGCCCCGTCGGCGGGTACAACTCCCGTCAAAGAGGCATGCGCCATCGCCGCCGCAGCGAGGCAGCACCACAGGATACCGGCTAGAAATACCTGGATACAGGATCGGCCCAATTGGTCCCGCACGACAATCTCCGAACGGCGAATGTGGCCGGCGCCCGATAGCGCCGGCCTTCTCGTGTTTTAGTGACCGCTTGCGGCCTCGAGCAGCTTCACACCAGGTGCGGGAAGTTCGAGATCGTCATCCGACTGGCCTTCGGCAGGGATTTCGATCCAGCGCTCTGCGACGCCATCCGGGCACTCCTGCACCACCGGGAAATGGAGCGTTTCGCCTGCTTTCAAATCTTTCGTCAGATAGACCCTCAGCACGAACTCGTCGTATTCGTCATCACCGAGGTTCCCGCCGCTCCAGACGACTTCCTTCACGCCTTCGCCGGTCGGCGTGCCGTAGTAGTCGTAGGATTTCGCATAGGTCCCCTTGATCTTCTCAAGCGTCCAGCCAGCCTTCGGCTGCGGCTTCACCGCGATCACGCCTTCGGGGATCTGCACCCGCACCAAGTTGGTCGGCTTGCCTTCGCAACCGTGCGGCACCTGGAAGATCGCGCGGTATGTCGAGCCGACCGGCGCGTCCTTCAGTTGCAGCGAAACATGGGCAAAGGCAGCGCTCGTGCCGAGGGCGAGGGCGGCAACGGTTGCAAGTGTTGTTCTCAGCATTGTCAGTCTCCAATAGGGCCGGTCATTCCTGCCGGCGAGGTATGGTGGAGTAGGAACGGGCGTGCGATCACAAGGGCGCACGAAAGCCTGCGAGCCGGATGTCAGACAGCGATCGGGACGCGCGCGAAAGCACGGCGCGGTTCAGGTTCGATCGTCATGCTTGGTCGAAATGGGGCTGGCTCAGCGATCAGATGGCCGCCGGGGGACCGCGAGGATGCCCGGACAGGGCCTCGTGCGCCGACGGGACATGCTCGCCGCAAGCATCGAAAATCCGCTGCGACGGTTGCGCAAGGGGATTGAACAGAATGAGGACCGGGCGATAGGGCGGAACGAGGCCTGCGGCTGTGCCGCAGGCAAGCGTGCAGCAATCCGGAGCGAGCGAGCGCTCCTTGCCCGGCATGGACACCGGCTTCTGCTCGTCCAGGTGGGTGATGCAGAGCGGATTGCCGAAGTCATCCACCGGGGAGGTGGCGGTCGTGGATGCAAGTGCGAGGGGGCCAGAAGAACCTGCAACGCCATGAGAACGGCGACCGCGAAGGCTACCATTCCATTCCGGCGCTGTTGCACATTCGTCTTCATAAGAACCTCTCGCGCCAAGGCTTACCAATCATGCCTTGCAAAGAAAAGGCTCCTTCCCTGCCGAATTGTCGCACACTTTGCGATGCGACAAGCAGGATCGCGAAAAATCCTTCTGCAAGCTTTCTGTTGTTCGGCCGGGCGCAAAGACGTCGTGTGGGGATCCTGCAAATTGGGAGATGGAAGCCCGAAAAATCAACCTCTGCAAAGGATCAAGTATGCAAACGCTTTCTCTCGAAACGCCTGTGAGGACCATTGCCAGCGAACTGCCGGGTGCGGCAGAGCTGTTTCGCCGCTCGGCCGTCAATTTCTGCTGTAGCGGCGACATACCGCTTCGTGAAGCTGCCGAAAGAGTCGGCCTGTCGCCGGCGGACATGCTCGCTGAACTGGAAGCGCTCCAGCGAGCGGCTGACCGGGAAGCTCCTCAGGAGACCGAACCTCTCATCGATCACCTCCTCTCGCGCTACCATGACACCCACCGCCGTGAACTGGCTTTTCTGATACCGCTCGCACAGAAGGTCGAACGCGTCCACGGCGATCACCCGGTGGCCCCCTCGGGGCTCGCACGAGCACTCGTCGCGCTGCAAGACGAATTGGAGGACCACATGACAAGCGAGGAACAAATCCTGTTTCCCCTGATGCGGCGGGGTCAAAGCACGCGCATCTCTCAGCCGATTGCGCAAATGCGCCATGAACACGCCGATACCGCTCGACTTCTCCAGGACATCGAGCACGCCGCCCATGGCATGGCGCTGCCCGCTGGCGCCTGCGGCTCGTGGACTGCGCTCTATACGGGGCTCAGAAAGCTCACCGATGATATCGTCCTGCACATGCATCTCGAGAACGCGGTCCTCTTCCCCCGTTTCGAAAATCCGGTCGCGATCAAGGACTGACGGTAGCAAAGTCCGCGGCGGCATCCGGGTGCTCCGGGTGCCGCTTTGTCATCGGCTCGCCTGTGGTTTCGATACAGTGCTTCGACCCTTCGCGGACAGGCCGAGGAACGGCACACGGCTATGCGCTGGCCTCCAGGCGTGCGCCGTCGAAACGACCAAGCATGGCCAGGATCAAAGCTGGATCGGACATCAAGCAGCTGGCAGTTGCGAGTGCATCTGCGATAGCAGCTGACGGCGCCGAGATCGACACGGCGCGCCAAATCCCCACCGCGGGCATTCCCGTTGCGGGATCGAGAATATGACCGTCCCGTCCGGCCTGATCAAAGGTTGTGCCGAGCGGCGCAGAGGTGGCGAGCGCGCGCTGGCGCAGTGACAGGCGCTCACCGGTTTCCAGTAGCACCGGCCAGTTTCCGCCCTCCGGCCTACCGCCGAGCGCGCGCAGTTCGCCGGTGTCGATCAGGATGTCGCTGAGGCCCTCCGCCTCCAGCAACGCGGCAATCCGATCCGCGACGTAGCCCTGGCCGATCCCGTTCAAGGTCAGCGCCATGCCGGGCTGCATGGTGATTGCGTCTGGATCGAGTTCCACCTTGTCCCAGCCGGTCTTGTTCCGCGCCACCTTGATGGCCTGCGCATCGGGCCTTGTGCCGCCGGCTGCGGCTTCGGCCCAAAGCGCCCAGAGCGGCTGTACAGTGGGGTCGAACCGCCCACCACTCGCCCTGTGCACGGCACCGGCCAGCGACAGGCATTCCAGCAGTTCAAAGGGCGGCGCAGCAAGATGCCCATCGCGGTTCAGCCGGCAGAGCGCGCTCTCAGGCCGGTAGAGGCTGAGGATATTTTCCAGCCGGGCGATCTCGGCCATGACGCGAGCTGTGATGGCCTCTCCGTCGGGATGATCGAGCCGGATCGAGGCGCGGGCGCCGAGTGCCTGGCCCGTCCATTCGCGCGTGGTGCCAGTCTCCGAGGCACGGGCGACGGCGGGCAGGACAGCCAAGGCTGCGGTAATCGCGATCAGGCGACGACGGGTCACAGGCATGGTTCAACCTCCGGCTTTGTTGGGCAGGGCACGCAGACGACCGTCGAAGTCCGCGTCGTCGGCGCCTTGGTCAGCGCCGGCTTCGACCGGCGCGAGAACCATGTCATCGGTAATTTCCGCAAGCGTCAGGACGCGGCCGCCTTCGGCGGAAACGAAAGCCTCAGCGCGCTCGCGGCTGGAAAAAGGCACGGCTTCCGGCGCGCCCATACCACCCACACGTTCGGAGCCGAGGACGTAGAATGCCATGTCGGCGACGATCCAGTTGCCATTGCCGGGCCGATCCCATGTCGCGCCTGCCGATCCCATGTCGTTGACGTAGACGGCGAGAATCGGCGCGACCTGCTCCGGCCCGCGCATGTAGGCGATGGCGTCGCGCACCTGGCTGAAAAACAACGGCGCAGGATCGCCCTCAAGGAAAACCTGCGCCTTGGGGCCGGGATGCTCCAGGAGGTTCATCTGGCAGTAATGGCCGAGCGTCTCGGGCGTCATGTCCAGCGGCGCAGTGCTTTGCACCACCTCCTCCTTGCAGGCCGAAAGCAGCACGAGCGCTGCGACGAACAACATTGGGCGAACACGGTTTTTCATGGCGTCACCTTCCGGAAAGCCGCAACGGCAAGCGCGATGGCGGCAAGCGGCCAGAGGAGGAGCGAGGCGGCCGATTGCCAGAGCGGGATCGCGCCCGCCGCTCCGCCAATGCCGCCAGCTGCCGCAACGGCCGCCGCCGCCGAAAGATTGAAGACGCGAAAAGCGTCAGCGGGATTTGCGAGCAGGGCCATCGGCAGCACCTGCGTCGTAAAGGCCCCGCCCCCGTCCGAGACGATCAGCGCGAGGAGCGCCAGGTCGTAGAGCACGACCGCAACCAGCCAGAGCGCTATGGCAAGCCCTGCTGACCCGGAGGGACGGCGCGCCAGTGCGGAAAGCGCATAGCCCGCGCCGAGAAAGGTCGCACCGAGCAGACCCGAGGACCAGATCAACCGCCACAACGAGCCGAGCCCCTTGATCGACTCTGGATCGGACCACACGGCCACCAACGCCGCGGCTCCATAACCGAGCGCGACCGCAAGCGCGAGGATTGCGAGATGTGCCAGAAGCTTGCCGAGCAAAATCTGCGAGCGCGAGACGGGATAGGTGAGGAGCAGCGGCAGCGTGCCACGCTCCACCTCGCCCGCCACCGCATCAAAGCTCATCAGAAGCGCCAGCAGCGGCACGAGGTAAACCGCGAGCGAGGTGAGCGAGGCGACGGTCACCGAGAGCCGGTCCACGCCCACATCTCCCGTCGGGGCGGCACCGGCGGCGGCGAGTACCAGCGCGAACAGCACCATCATTCCGGTGGCGATGGAAACCCAACGATTGCGGAACGCGATACGGAATTCGCTGGTCGCTGTGGCGAAGATGCGGTTCATTGCCCGGCCCTCCGGCTGAAATGGCTGTAGATATCCTCGAGGCTCGGCGGGATCACATCGAGATCGGCGACCTCTCCGCCGAGCGCTGCAATACGGGCGAGAAGCGGCAGCTTTTCCGCCTGCGCGCAGGAAAGGCGAAGCAGCCCGTCTCCGCCGGCAACGGCTTCGGGAAAGGCGGCCGCCAGGGATGGCGCATGGCTGGATGTGGGGCGAACGAGAAGGGAGACAGGCAGCGCGGCGCGGGCGCGCAGGTCGGCGAGCGTGCCTTCCGCCACCAGTTCGCCGCCCGAAAGAATAAGGATGCAGTCGGTGCGGGCCTCCACCTCGGTCAACACATGGGAAGAGAGCAGGATCGCAGCTCCTTCGGCGGCAAGTCCATCGAGAAGGTCGTAGAAATCGCGCCGTGACACCGGATCTAGACCCGAGGTCGGCTCATCCAGCACGAGGAGACGCGGACGGCCGATCAGCGTCTGGGCTAGACCGACGCGCTGGCGCATTCCCTTGGAATAGGTGCCGATCCGCCGCCGTGCGGCGTGGGCAAGACCAACGCGCGCAAGAAGCTCCATGGCCTGACGCGGGTTTTCTCCGCGCAGCGCCAGATAGTGGCGAAGCTGTTCCTCCCCGCTCAGGGCCGGGTGGAATGCGACGTTTTCCGGCAGATAGGACACCTGAGCCCGCGCCGCCGGCGAACCCGGCACCGCGCCGCAGACCGTGATTTCTCCACTGTCGAAGGGAATGAGGCCGAGGACGATCTTCATCAGCGTCGACTTGCCGGCGCCATTGTGGCCGAGCAGCGCCGCGCGTTTTCCAGCCTCCAGCGTCAACGAAACCGTCTTCAACGCCTCCACATCACCGAAGCGCTTAGTGAGTTGAGAGATTGTCAGTGTCGGTGTCATCGTAGTTTCCTTCGGCCCAGCGACCGGCGGCTTCGGCTTCAAAACCGAGGATTTCGGGCGGGAGAGATATGTTGAGAGGCCGCATCAGTGGTGCGCTGTCGCGCACGCCTCCGGGCAGAGTGGCGGGAAAGTCCCGCTGGCTCCAGCGCACGAGTTGCACGGCGGGTGAGCCGATGAGCAGGTTTGCCGCCGGCTGCGACCAGAGGATCTGGTCCATCAGGTCATTGGGGCGATAGAAGCTGTCGGCGATACCGTCGCCGTTGAGGTCGAAGGCCGGATGGTCTGACCAGAAATTGCCCCTGCCGTCGTGGCTCCATTCCATGTTGCGGGTGCCGACATATTTGACCTGTTCGCGGTTGGCGATGAAGGCGTTTCCGGTCAGCACGTTCTTCTCGGAGCCGGCGGTGAAATGGATGCCAATGCCGCAGCCCTCGAACCGGTTGTCCCAGATGAGGTTCTTGTGGGCGTTGTAAATGAAGAGGCACTTCCTCGTGCCGCCACGCACAAGATTGCCTGAGACATCGGCATTGTTGGCATAGTTCAGCATCAGCCCGTGCTCGCGATCACCGAGGCTGACATTATTCAGGATCTTCGCCCGGTGGGAGAACATGATGGCGAAGCCGAGATGGTTGCCGACCGAGATGTTGCCGGAAATCTCGGTGTTGCGCGTATACATGAAATGCACGGCAAAGCGCAGGTCGCGCATGATGTTGCCGCGATAGATGCTGTCGGCGCTGGCATTGGAAAAGATGCCGTCGCGGCCGTAGCGGATGACGTTGTTCTCCAGCAGCGTGCCGGGGCTGTTCCAGACATAGATGCCGTTGCCTCGCTCGTTCATGCGCGGGCTGTCGGTGCCGATGATCTCGTTTCCGATGACGACGGTATTGCGGCCGCCATGCACGTCGATGCCGTGCATATTGCCGGTGACGAGCAGCTTTTCGATGCGCGCGCGGTCGGCGCCCTGGAGGATTTTCACACCGGCGTCGAGGTTCTGATTCACGCGCCCCGAACCAGTGACGGTGAAGCCCGAGAGGGTCACGTCAGGCGCGGAAATCGTCATCACGCTGCCCTGCTCCTCGCCGTCCACCATTGCGCCGCGCGAGCCGATGATGGTGAGCGGCCGGTCGATGGTGACGGGGCCCACATAGGCCCCATCGGTGAGTACAAGCACATCGCCGGGTGCGGCCCCGGCGATCGCCGCTGCAAGACTGCCCGTACCCGGCGCGACAGCACGCTCCGCCGCGGCAAGCGGCGAAGCGAGAAGAAGGCCTATCAGGAGAACGGGCAGGCGCATCGATCAGGCTTCCTTCGGTTGCACGAACATCCGTCCGCGCATTTCCATGTGCAGGGCATGGCAGAACCACTGGCAGTAGTACCAGTAGACACCCGGATTGGCGGCGACGAAGGTGATGGAGCTCGTCTGCTGCGGGCCGATCTCCATGGCCACGCCGTGGTTGCCCATGGTGAAGCCGTGCGTCAGGTCGTCGATCTCATCGAGATTGGTGATGATTACCGTGACCTCGTCACCCTCCTTCACCGTGAAGCTTTCCAGGCTGAAGCTTGGCGCAATCGAGGTCATGTAGACGCGCACCTTGTTTCCGTCGCGGATCACGGTATCGGTCCATTCGTCGATATTGACGCCGTCGGCCTCGGCCTGCTTGCGCGTTTCGGCCCAGAACGCGTCCTTGCGGTCCCACACCGACTTTATATTCGGCAGGATCGACGGCGCGACAGCGATGGCGTCATGCGGCTCGGCGAAGTTCGGGCCGTCATGCACCAGCACCATCTTGTCGCCGGAGATGTCGATAAGCTGGTCGTTCTCCGGCTTCAGCGGCCCGACGTTGAGGAAGCGGTCCTTGGAGAATTTGCACAGGCACACCAACCAGTCGTTGGAGGCATCCAGCGTCTCGCCCATCACCGTCTTCAGGTGGCCAGGCTGGTACTGAACGTCGAGCTTATCCTTGATCGGGTTGATCTTTTCACCGGCGTAGGCGCGAATGGCCTCGTCGATGTTCCACTTCACCACCTGGCTATCGAGGAAGAGCGAGGTGTAGGCATTGCCCCGTCCGTCGAAGGCCGTGTGCAGCGGGCCGAGGCCCAGTTCCGGCTCAGCCACGACGGCGCTCCGTGGCTCGGCGTTCTCGTAGAACAGCGCGTCGAACTTCGTCACGTCAAGCACGGTGACGGTGGGCGATAGCTTGCCGGCCACGCAAAGGTGCTTCCTGTCCGGCGCCATGTTGCAGCCATGGGGATTGTTGGCGATCGGAATATAGCGGGTGAAGAGCGACTTGGCGTCCTTGCGTCCGTCCACGACCTTGACGCCGTTGACCTCCTCGTACTGTCCGGCGGCGATCGCCTTCTCGATCTCGGCGAGGTTGAAGACGACGATATGGTCCATTTCGGACTTCGTCATCTCCTCGAGCGTCGTGCCCATTTCGGAGTTGTAGCTGGTCGAGAACGCCCACTTGCCCTCGTAGTCGGCATCGCAGTTGTCGAGGTTGCCCGAGACCTTTACCTGCCAGGCGACTTCCCACTTGTCGGCATCGACGGCTGTGAAGATGTTCACGTAGGTCGAGACGTCCTTCATGGCCGAACCGTCGTTGACCAGCGGCGCTTCATCCTCACCGTTGCAGAAGACGTAGTTCGAGCGCGGCCATTTCTGCGGGCGCAGGCCGTGGATACCCTTGGCGTTCGGGATCTCCAGGATGGCATCGGTCTTCATCACGTCGCAGCGCACGCGCGCCACGCGGGTGTTGGCCTTGTCGTTCATGAAGAGATAGCGACCGTCGTACTTGCCTTCGGTGAAGGACATGTGGACGTGGTGCAGGTCGCCGTTGTCATGGATGTGCTTGCCGTTCGCGGCAAGCTGCTTCTTCGTCTTCTCCGTCATCGTGCGCTGGTGGACGCGAATCGATTCATTCGTCTGGCCCCAACCGGTGGCCGAGCAGCGGTTGAACACCGGAACCCGCATCAGCTCGCGCATCGAGGGGATGCCGAGAATGCGCATCTCACCCGACTGCCCCGAGGACCAGAAGCCGTAGTAATCGTCCAGCTTGCCGGGCGCCACGGAACCATCGGCTCCGGGCGCGGCGCGGGCCGGGGTCGCGAGACCTGCGGCACCGATACCGAGCGCGGCCGGCCCCATCGTGCCGGCAAGAACGGCCGTTCCTGCCGTGGCGCTGAAAAGCGCTCGGCGGCTCAGCCCCTTGTTTTCATTCGATTCCATGATCGACTCCTCTTCTGTTAAGCTTTCACTGCGGGTTGCTGGATGGGGGCCCCACCGGGACTTGCGGCGAGCTTGGCCCGCGACCTCATTTTCTTGATCACGACGGGGCATACGGTTTCGGACTGGTAGAGAACCTGGCAGTGCAGGCAGTTGATGCACTCGTTCGGATTGATCTCGCCGGTCCGGTGGATCGCCTGCACCGGACATTGGTTGGCGCAGGTCTGGCAGGGATTTCCGCATTCGTGGTAGCGCTTGAGCCAGTCGAACATGCGGATGCGCGCGGGGATGGCGAGCGCCGCGCCGAGCGGGCAGAGATAGCGGCAGTAGAACCGCTCGACGAAGAGCCCGGCGACGAGAAGCGTGACGGCATAGGCCACGAACGGCCAGGCGCGGATGAATTTCAGGATGATTGCGGTCTTGAACGGCTCGATCTCTGCCAGATGCTCGGCCTGCTCGACGCTCATCAGCGACACGCCGAAGAGACCGAGGAAGACCATATACTTGAGCGGCCAGAGCCTCTCATGCAGCCCCCAGGGCAGCGTCCATTGCGGAACACGCAACTTGCGCGCGATCTGGTTGGTGAGTTCCTGGAGGGCGCCGAAGGGGCAGAGCCAGCCGCAATAGGCCCCCCGCCCCCAGAAGAGCAACGCGGCGGCAACGGCGAACCACAGGATGAACGTCAGCGGATCGAGAAGGAATGCCTGCCAGCTGAAACCGGTCACCAGGCTGCCGAACAGCGCCATCAGGTTGACGACCGAGAGCTGCGCATTGGCGTACCAGCCAAGGAAGACCAGCGTCACTGTCAGGAAGATGATGCGAAAGATGTAGAAGCCCTTGGCGTTCTTCACTGCGTAGGTCTGGAAGAAGAACACCCCCGTCAGCACCACCAGCATGGAACCGAGGACGACGATCTTGAGCTTGGAATCGCTCCAGATGCGTTTCCACAGGTCCGCCTGCGCGCTCCCCTCGTCGCGCTCGGCAACGACGACGGCCTCCTTCACCGGGGGCGCGATGGCGCTGAGGTATTTCTGCGGCAGTTGGTAGCCGAGATCGAAGGTATGGAAGACCTTTTCGATAGGCCCCACCTCGCGCTGCGCGAGAAGCTGGATGCGGAAGGGTTTTGTCGGGTCAAACCCGGCGTTGGCGGGAATGCGAAACAGATCCATCTCGGTGAACTGAGGCGCGCCAGCCAGCACGATACTGCCGAGGCGGCGATGGTCGCGATCGCGGAAGCGCACGGAAACATCGTCCTGGATCAACACGATACGATCGAAGATACCGCCGCGCACATAGCCCGAGCCCTTGAAGGAATAGAGCCCACGCCCCATCACCGCGATGGCATTCTCACCCTCGCCGAGCCAATCCTTCAGGTTCGCCTCCTCGGCCGGGCCGAGCAGCGCCTTGCCGATGGCGGGCACTGAAACCAGCGCCGCCTGCATGTCGATGAAGGTGGTCTGCGGCGCTTCGCCAATTGCGCGCTCGCGGGCGCGCTCGTCGGGATGCTCGGCAAAGGCGGCATTGACCTGCGCTACGTCGAGCGACAGCCGGCGCAGGGTTCCATCGCCCTCGGCCTCCGTCCAGTCGGCCGGCGAAGCGGCAGCGGGATCAATCGCGGAACGGGGTCCGGCGTTCTCTGCTTCGGGCGCGAGGCCGCCAAGGCCAAGTGTTCGCGCGACCTTCAGCCCCGAGCGCACGATCGAGTCGTCGATCACCATCACCGTCACGGTTGCGCCGGAGATGATGTCCACCTCATGGGCCGTGCCACCGGATTTCGCTTCGGCGACGAGATCCAGCCCGGCATAACCGGCAACCAGCGCCTTCACCTTCGCATCGGGAATGCCGATGAGGACGATGGGCTCGGAATGCTTGACCAGCTGGACGCCGATGATCTTCGCATCCGTTCCCACCGCTACGAGTGTGTGGATCGGCTTGCCGGAATAGCCGGTCGTGCCCACGAAATCCGAGGTGATGAAGACCCACGCCACGGTCTTCCCACCCATCAGCACCGGCGCCACCGCCAGATCGTCGCGCACCGGACCGAAACTCTCTGCACCCGGCACAAGGTCCGAGGCCTTCGCGGCGGGCAGATACTCCTGCAACACCGTCGCCGCGCTGGCCGAGACCGCAAAGCAAAGGCTAGCCCATAGCAGAAGGACAAGAGGCAAGAGTTTCATTCCAAGGCATTCCAGCAAAAAGTAGCCGGAGCATTGGAACGTTCACGCGGGACGGTCGTTGACGTGGGTCAAACAAAAAGCAGTTGCCCAACCGAACTCTCACGTCTGGGGGGAATTCGTGCCTGTTGAGACCCGATGTGGTCGGTTGCGGCCGCCTCATGGGAGAAGATGAGCGCGGCACGTTGGCCAGGTTGAGCGCCTGCCGACGGAAACGGTCGATCCCGCCATACATGAGTACCACGGCCGCATCATCAAGCTCATGGGTGATGGTGCGCTGGTCGAGTTCGCAAGCGTCGTAGATGCCGTCCAGTGCGCCGCCGTGATCCAGCGAAAAATGGTCAGCTGGGATCAGGGCGTTTCCGAAAGGCAACGAATTAGGTTTCGGATCGGCGTCAATCTCGATGACATCATCGTCGAAGGCGATGACGTCTACGGCGATGGTGTCAACATTGCCGCCCGACTGCAGGCAGCACCATACGGATGGCACGTTCGCGTACTTCAGGTGAAAACTTGTTCGTTGCCTTGGCCATATCGGCTCCACTTTCTCTGAAGTTGGAGCCTCCGGCAAACCCGGCGCGGTTCAAGGCGACCACACCGCGGAGCCGATATACACTGCATTAGGTCGAGCGCTACAAGCTTCGGAGGAAGTCAACGCGGCAGGCAACAGTTCTTGAACCTGTCGCTCAGCAATCGCTTTCCTCCACCGGAAAGATTTCCGACGTCCGTATGCCGGCTTGCGATTGAAGACGACATTGCCGACTGAGCTGCCATGCCCGACGCCGATGCGGCGAAGGCAGCGATCTCCCTCGCCGGCGCGACGCGCTGTGCCTTCAGCGGCAACCTCGACAAAGCTCCAAATGAGCACGTTCCCGCCGCACTCGACGCTCGTCCACCAGTTCCGCAGGAAGGTCCGCTGTCATTCGGAAGGCGAACTTGCTTGGGGATCTGGTTGTTGGCGCAGGATTTGGCGTTTCTCGGTCGCCCCCTCCCCTCTCAGCCTTGCCGCTTTCCCGCTTGGGTCGGTGCTTTGGTGTGCGCTTTAACGCAGAAAGCCCCGCCGGATTTCTCCGAGCGGGGCTTTGTGATGTTTGGTTGCGGGGGCAGGATTTGAACCTGCGGCCTTCAGGTTATGAGCCTGACGAGCTACCGGGCTGCTCCACCCCGCGTTACCTGGCTTTTGCCTTGGCAAAATACCGACCGGTTTTTGCCATTGGGCAAAATACCGTTGAGTTCGAAGACCTCGAAGCTGTCGAGGATTATAACGCATAAAGGCCGCTTTGCGCGGCCCTTTTTTTGATCGGCTTGGGCCGAGTGTGTGATGAGAAGGGGATCTATGTTTTCAACTTGCCTTTAGCAGACCTGGCAGCGACCTACTCTCCCGCGTCTTAAGACGAAGTACCATCGGCGCTGGGGCGTTTCACGGCCGTGTTCGGAATGGGAACGGGTGCAGCCACCCCGCCAGAACCACCAGGTCGGCTAAGGGCAAGTTGATGAGAAGCTGGTAATGATCTTGCGATCATGTTTTGTCTTTTGTGAACACGTCTTTGGAGCAACAAACCGGACAAATGCCTTGCATTTGCCGGGCCCGTCGCAAAGGCTTTCGCCTTGGCTCTATCAGGACCAACGCTGACGCGTTGGCCTTGAGATGAGCATTTTCAATGAGAACGATCAAGCCAATCGAGCGATTAGTACCGGTAAGCTTCACACATTGCTGCGCTTCCACACCCGGCCTATCAACGTGGTCGTCTTCCACGGCTCTCAAGGGAATACTCGTTTTCAGGTGGGTTTCCCGCTTAGATGCCTTCAGCGGTTATCCCTTCCATATATAGCTACCCTGCTATGCCCTTGGCAGGACAACAGGTCCACCAGAGATATGTCCATCCCGGTCCTCTCGTACTAGGGACAGATCCTGTCAATATTCCTACACCCACGGCAGATAGGGACCGAACTGTCTCACGACGTTCTGAACCCAGCTCACGTACCGCTTTAATTGGCGAACAGCCAAACCCTTGGGACCTGCTCCAGCCCCAGGATGCGATGAGCCGACATCGAGGTGCCAAACAACCCCGTCGATATGGACTCTTGGGGGTCATCAGCCTGTTATCCCCGGCGTACCTTTTATCCGTTGAGCGATGGCCCTTCCACGCGGGACCACCGGATCACTATGACCGACTTTCGTCTCTGCTCGACTTGTCAGTCTCGCAGTCAGGCGGGCTTATGCCATTGCACTCGACGACCGATTTCCGACCGGTCTGAGCCCACCATCGCGCGCCTCCGTTACTCTTTCGGAGGCGACCGCCCCAGTCAAACTACCCACCATACACTGTCCCGGACCCGGATGACGGGCCGCGGTTAGACATCCATGACGATAAGGGTGGTATTTCAAGGATGGCTCCACAGAAACTGGCGTCCCTGCTTCAAAGCCTACCACCTATCCTACACATGCCGACACGAATGCCAGTGTAAAGCTATAGTAAAGGTGCACGGGGTCTTTCCGTCTGACCGCAGGAACCCCGCATCTTCACGGGGAATTCAATTTCACTGAGTCTGCGTTGGAGACAGCGGGGAAGTCGTTACGCCATTCGTGCAGGTCGGAACTTACCCGACAAGGAATTTCGCTACCTTAGGACCGTTATAGTTACGGCCGCCGTTTACTGGGGCTTCGATTCAAAGCTTGCACCTCTCCTCTTAACCTTCCAGCACCGGGCAGGCGTCAGACCCTATACGTCGTCTTGCGACTTCGCAGAGCCCTGTGTTTTTGATAAACAGTCGCTACCCCCTGGTCTGTGCCACCCCAACATACTTGCGTAGATTGGGGTCACGCTTCTTCCGAAGTTACGCGTGCAATTTGCCGAGTTCCTTCAACGCAGTTCTCTCAAGCGCCTTGGTATACTCTACCTGACCACCTGTGTCGGTTTCGGGTACGGTCTATAATGGTGGAGCTATTTCCTGGAACCGCTCCGCCGCCCAACCAATCCAATAAGGTTGAACAACTTGTGCGATCCGTCACTACCACCAGGCCCACGAATATTAACGTGGTTCCCATCGACTACGCGTGTCCGCCTCGTCTTAGGGGCCGGCTAACCCTGCTCAGATTAACTTTAAGCAGGAACCCTTGGTCTTTCGGCGAGAGGGTCTCTCACCCTCTTTATCGTTACTCATGTCAACATTCGCACTTCCGATACCTCCAGGACCCCTCACGGGTATCCCTTCACAGGCTTACGGAACGCTCCGCTACCACGTGGTATTGCTACCACATCCTCAGCTTCGGTGCATGGCTTTAGCCCCGTTACATTTTCGGCGCAAAGACCCTTATTTAGACCAGTGAGCTGTTACGCTTTCTTTAAATGATGGCTGCTTCTAAGCCAACATCCTGGTTGTTTTGGGATCCTCACATCCTTTCCCACTTAGCCATGACTTGGGGACCTTAGCTGGAGGTCAGGGTTGTTGCCCTCTTCACGACGGACGTTAGCACCCGCCGTGTGTCTGCCGACTAGTACTCCTCGGTATTCGGAGTTTGGTTAGGATCAGTAAGACGGTGAGTCCCCATAGCCCATCCAGTGCTCTACCCCGAGGGTATTCGGTCGACGCACTACCTAAATAGTTTTCGCGGAGAACCAGCTATTTCCGAGTTTGATTGGCCTTTCACCCCTAGCCACAAGTCATCCCAATCTATTGCAACAGATGCGGGTTCGGTCCTCCAGTTGGTGTTACCCAACCTTCAACCTGCTCATGGCTAGATCACTCGGTTTCGGGTCTAATGCGACGAACTGAACGCCCTGTTCAGACTCGCTTTCGCTGCGCCTCCACCTATCGGCTTAAGCTTGCTCGTCACACTAAGTCGTTGACCCATTATACAAAAGGTACGCCGTCAGGCTTGCGCCCTCCGACTGTTTGTAGGCAACCGGTTTCAGGTTCTCTTTCACTCCCCTTGTCGGGGTGCTTTTCACCTTTCCCTCACGGTACTTGTTCGCTATCGGTCATGCACGAGTACTTAGGCTTGGAGAGTGGTCTCCCCATGTTCAGACAGGATTTCACGTGTCCCGCCCTACTCAAGGACATCAGGTATTCTACGTGTACGGGGCTATCACCCGCTAAGGCCGGACTTTCCATTCCGTTCCACTTCATCGCCTGATGCCACTGGCCTGGTCCGCGTTCGCTCGCCACTACTTACGGAGTCTCGGTTGATGTCCTTTCCTGCAGGTACTTAGATGTTTCAGTTCCCTGCGTTCGCTTCTTACCCCTATGTATTCGAAGGTAAGATACCTTATCACAATGCTTGGAAACCCAGGCCGTCCTTGCGAACAGTCTGGATTTTCCAAGCATTTAAGGTGGGTTGCCCCATTCGGAGATCCATGGATCAAAGCTCATTCGCAGCTCCCCACGGCTTATCGCAGCGTATCACGTCCTTCATCGCCTGTGCATGCCAAGGCATCCACCAATTGCCCTTACGACACTTGATCGTTCTCATTGCCAATGCTCATCCTTAGTTGGATTTGGAATTCCTTACCTCCTCGCTTGCGCTCGAAGGGGTTCCAAATCTGGCCATACGGCCAGGCCCAACAGTGCGGTTACCTTTTACAACCACACCAATCAGATGCCATCGACGTGTTCGATATGTCCTTCATTGCGGGCACGCCGGTGCACCGCGAAGTCATATCATTAAGACCAGCTTCTCGAGATCTGTCCGGGGATGCGCGGTCAGGCAACATCCATCAACATGCCGTCAGAGGTTCGTCAAACACCAAAAACCCCGGAGCCTTGCGGTCCGAAGCTTCCGGCGATCAACTCGCCAACAA